>JBMSGE010000037.1:0-11757 GCA_049414205.1 Nitrosopumilaceae archaeon | reverse complement strand
TCTATTCTAAAATTTGAATACCTGGCAATGAAAGAACAAGCCGAACTCCAGGCTGATTACAATAATCTTTTCTTGATTGATAATGCCCTAAAAATTTTAGATACTGCAGAACAAATGGAATCTGACAATCCGTCTATTACGAGAATAGATAGGATTGAAGTTCTTTTGGTCTGGGTAAGTGAAATTGCACCAAAAATAAAGTCTGACCTTGATAAACAAGATGAAGATGCAATAAAGGCACGTGCTGGAAACGTTTTGGAGCGAGCAAAGTCTTTAGAAAATTTAGTTGAACTAAGTATGACAACAAAAAGATTCCTTCCAGGATTTTTAGACTTTGCAGAGACTTTCAATGAAAAAATTGATGATGTGAGGGACCTTGTAATTCAAGGTGATATTGACACGGCTGACAATATGGTGCGAGATTTGTTTGAAGAATGGAGTGAGGTCTCATATGCATATGATGAGGATCCATATGGTTCAGAGGGTGGTTATAGCTTAGATGAACTAAAGCGAATTGATTTTAGAAAAAAATTAGAAGCATACTCTAACGCTGTTTCAAATTTCCAACATCCTGGGTTTGCTCAAAATGAGCAAGAATACAATGAAATGATATTGGATGGATATGAACTAGTAGAACTTGGAAATTTCGTCGATGTTGAGGCTAAACTCTTGGAAATTGGGCAATTCCTTACAGAACATTTGGCAACTGAAAATAAACGAATAATTTACAACATTTCATACGATTTAGAAAAAGACATTTGGGTTTTGCAAGGTGCCGTAGAGAAATCCAGATTTGATAATCGTGAAAATCTCTATGTCACCATATTCAATATGGATGGCAGCAAACACAGCAATTTGAAATTCACTGATACCCAACATGGTGATTTCTATACTCAATGGTTTGCCCCAGTTGAACCTGGATTGTATTTTATGACTCTTCAATACCAAAATGTTAAAGCCACTCAGATAATCAACATCGAGGAAGAATTTGATTACGAATACTCTGAATCTGATTATGATATAGTTGAACTTGCAAGGGAATTTGAAGAATTACAAACCTTTGTGGAAAAGTTTGGTGGAGAAAATTATGATTCAGAATATAGATTCTCTGAGGTGATTGGTGATATCAAACTAGGGCTGGCAAACAGAGACACAGAAAATGTAGATGAAAAACTAGAAGAGCTAAAAAGATTAATTGAAAGATATTTGCCTACTAGGTCTCGCTCTGCAATTATCGAGGCCCAGTATGATGGACAACTTGTTTTGTCTGGGGCAGTTCAAAAATCTCTGGCCTTTAGAGAAGATCTATTTGTTGATATTTTTGATCAACAAGGAAACCTGGTTCAATCTATTGCCCTCAAAGATAATTCCTCAGGACGATTCAATAAACTTGTGCAAATTCCATTTGAACCAGGGGTATATGTTGCTCAATTAGAGTATCACAATGTCATTGTAAATGACTTTTTCAGCGTAAAATAATCCCCTATTATCAAGAACTACGTACAGTAGCTTGGTTTCCTGCAGAATGATGAATTCCAATTACTGCTCCTGGACTATTGGTAATTACCATCAAAGTTTCGCAAGAAAGGCAGAGAATTGACGGGGCATAATCGGCATTTTTTTCAGAGGGTCCTGTTGTTGCTAATACTGCATCTTCTTTGAGGTCTACCTTACCGCACTGTATGCATGAAGAAGGTCTATCTGATACGCGTTTTATTTTATTTATGAAATAATGGACCATGATAAAACACCTATCTCATTATGGTTCTTAAATTCACTGTTTTTGTGTTCAAAAAATTCCACTCCTTACTTCCCAATTCCTTTCACTATTCCAAAAAGCTGTCTTACTGCAAGTTTTGGGTGGTGTGTAGCAAGCTTTAGCATATTTGATAATCCGAAATCAGCTTTTATGAAATCTAGAAATTCCTCTGCTTTTAGCTCCTTGATAATGTCTAACTCTTTATCCCATTGCTCATCAGAAAGACCTATCCATCTGTCTTGCACCTTCCCTGCTGATTTTATTTTGGATTCAATTTCCTTTCTCCAGTTTTCTTCATATGGCATTAGCGAGGCCTCGTCTGTTTTTCCAGACTTTACTGCCTCTGATGCTACTTTACCGGCCACTCTGCCAAATTTTATGGCATATCTAATCCCCTCAAGAACTAACGGATTTGCTTGGCCTGCAGTGTCTCCAACCAAAATCAAATTATTGTAAACGGTCTTTCTTGACAGTCCATCATTTGGAATTAATCCATAATGGAATTCAATTTGAGTTATTTTTCCTAATCTGGCAATTGGACCTTCTTTTGTTTCAATCAATTGTTTTAGTCTCTCGGTAGGGTCTACTGATGAGTCTGGCTTTCCAACTCCTACTCCTATCCTTACAATCTCTTTACTTATTGGAAAAATCCATGCATATCCAGCTGGGGAATATTTTTGACCAACCATTAACCACCATGTCTCAGGATCGACGTTTTCTGCCTTGACCTCAAATTCTGCACCAGCTCCAAATCTCTCCCATTGTGTCACAAAACCCATTGATTTTGATACAACTGATCCAAATCCACTTGCATCAATTATTATTTTTCCAAAAAATGATGCTTCTCCATCTGGAGTAGTTGCAATAACACCTACAATGTCTCCATTATTGTTTTTAATTGCCTCCTTGACACTTGTTTTTACAAAAATCTCTGCCCCCTTTCCTTCTGCTTCATTGGCTAACCATCTGTAGGTCTTTCGAACATCTAATACTGCAGCTTGGGCAATACTGTCGCTTATGGTGACTTCGTTATTGGGGGAACAAAAGGAATAATTTTTGATTGGATTAAAACAATCATCTGGTATTCCAAACTCTTTGATATTGTTAATCCACGTAACTCCACTGGTTCTAACGGTTTCTGCAACAGAGTTCTCTTTTTCTATTAGGGCAACCTTTGCGCCATTTACTGCCGCTTGGTAAGCTGCCGATGAACCGGCAGGACCTGCCCCCACAACTACAATATCATAATGAAATTCTTTACCCAACCTTTCTGTCTTTTTGCTTCCAGAATATAATTTTGCAGTATTTGATAGAATTTTATTTCTTTAGAACAGGAGTTCCATTCACATCATATTCTCGTTCTGCATCAAACGTGGTTGTATGAGATGTATCTCTATGCATATAGCTGTGTGTTTCTCCTTCCTTCTTTCTACAGAATTTTTCATGTATGGTCTGTTCTATCTTTAAGGTATCTTCATTTTCATGGTATAGTCTTTTTCCACACTCCTCGCAGATTATTTCAGGCACAAAATCCATCTGTACTAAATCTATTTAGATGTTTCAGAAACCATGCTTTGATCTTTTCTTACTCTCTTCAGTCTTAAGATCTGACTAATACCTAAACCGAAACTTTAGATGTTTAATTGGTATTGTTAATTTATTGGAAGAGTCAAATATTGTTTCATTTGTTGCTTGGTCTGTAATTACTGCAATAATTGTGGGGGTTACTGGATTAAGCTATAGGGCTTATCTTAGGAGAAACAAAAATGCGAACCCTACATCTTGAAAAACAAGGATTAAGAGGATTATCTATAGCAGAAAGTTTTCATCAAAATTCAAAAAAATCAATTTTATCTGGATTGGTAATGAGACGTGATTTTGTAATTGATGGGTTTGTTTTTGGCACAACCACTCTGGATGGTGATGATGCTACTGAGACTATTCTTAAAATGTATGATGATCTAAATAGACCCGATATCAGCTATGTTTTGATTTCGGGGTTGATAATCTCTCTTTACAACATAATTGACATAAAAAAAATTCACGATTTATTACAAATTCCTGTAATTGGAGTCACATACAATGAATCAGAAGGAATCGAAGATTCAATAAAACATCATTTTCCCGATTCTTATGAATCAAAAATAAAAAAATATCGAAAACTTGGAACTCGCGATAAAATAACACTTCATACTTCTTCTGATATTTTTGTCAGAAAGGAAGGTTGTGATTTACATGATGTAAAACTTCTCTTGGATGAATTAACTTTGCAAGGATCTTTTCCAGAACCATTACGGGTTGCACAGCTTTTAGCAAAGTCTTTGCTGCAAAAAGGACTATCCTTCTGAAGCTGTCTTTCCACCATCCACATTAAGGATGGCTCCTGTAATCCAGCTTGCCTCATCAGAAGCTAGGAACAGAGCTGCATTGGCAACATCTACTGGTTCTCCAATTCTCACAAGTGGAATTCTTTCTTCAATCACTTTTCTTGCTTGAGGATCATCCAAGTATGGTTTAATCATGCCTGAGTTGATTATTCCTGGATTTACGCTGTTACAACGAATATGTCTTCTTGCATATTCTACTGCAATGGCTTTTGTAAACATGGAAATTGCTGCTTTTGTAGATGAGTATGCTGCAAGGTGGACTCGGGGGATTGCTCTTTCCCCAGAAATTGAACCAATGTTTACTATCACTCCACTTTTAACATCAGACATTTTGTTTAAGATAGCTTTTGTCATGTGAAAAACTCCGAAAAGATTTACATCGATTAATTTTTTAATTTCTGAATCTTGCATTTCATGAAAATGCACTGGGTCATTTATTGCTCCTGCATTATTCACTAAAATGTCGATTTTGCCATAGGTGTCGACAATCTGATTTACTGTTTGAATAACTTGGGATTCATCTGTTAAATCACATGACATTGAAGCTGTAGCTTCATCATTACCGATCTCTTTTCTAGCTTGTTCTAATTTGTCAAGGTCTCGTGCAATTAGGATCACTTTGGATCCTTCCTCGGCAAAACGTTTTGCTATCTCTCTTCCAATATCACTGGATGCACCAGTTACAATTGATACTTTATCTTTTAATCTCATATTGCATTTCTATCGTTGTAACTTATAGAATTTGTGGTGAATCTTAGTCGTAAAAATACCTCAAAGAGTTAGATTCTATTCATTTAGTTTTTTTATGTATGCTAGAATTCCTGTATAATCTAGATTTCCAAACCCTTCTTTTACGGCATTTTCATAAATCTCCTTGGCTTTCTCGGTCATAGGAAGATTCACGCCAAATGATTTTGATGTCTCAGAAATTGTATTGATGTCTTTTTTCAAATTATCAAGAGTAAAAGTTGCATCAAATTTATCTTGAATCATTTTGAAGGCTTTATTTTCACTCATTCCAGTTTTAAAATAAGTTGAATTTAGTATTTCAAGAAATACTTTAGGATCAATATTTGCTGCTCTGGAAAGGGTTATCCCTTCTGATAATGCAAGCGCTAGCATTGTAATTTGAAGGTTCATGGCAAGTTTCACTGTGTGAGCGGTTCCATTTTCACCCAAGTAGAAAACCTTGTTTGCTATGGTTTCAAAAAGTTCATTACAATCATCAAAAGTTTCTTTGTTCCCTGCTACCATCATGACTAGGTCTCCTGTAATTGCGACGTTTGGTCCGCCCATTACTGGAGTATCTAGCATAATCACGTTATTTTCTCGAAATTTTTCAAATATTTTTTTAGATTCAAGTGGATTGATGGTACTCATATCACAGACTACTAATCCATCATGCTTTCCAAAAATAATGCCGTCTTTTTCAAATGAAATTTTTTTTACTGCATCTGCATCTTTTACTACAGTAATTACAACATCTGATTTCAAAGCTACATCTTTTGGTGTATCTGCTATTTCTGCACCATTAACTTCAAGATCTTTTGTTTTTTCTTTAGTTCTGTTATATGCAACTAAACTATAACCTGATTTTAGCAAATGCATTCCTACTGCTTTACCTAACATTCCGGTGCCAATCAGGCCAATTTTTTTCATTTCATTAAACAAGATTTTTGCAATCTTTAATGTCTTTCTTCATTTTTTATTTCCCATTGGTCATTTCCAAATCTTGACACTTCAAATTCAATTTGCCCTATCATTTTATCTCCTTTTCTTACCTTGGCATAATCAAATTTCTTCATTCGAAATACTCTTTCTGAGGGTTTGTACCCTCCTTCGATAACTTTAATTTTAAATCTCCTACTTGCTTTGATAATTAACTTCCGTGCAAGATGTACTTCTCCCCTCCATGAGAATAACTCAAACTCTCCAAAATTTTTTGTAGCCACAGAATATCCATATAACCTGGCTTCGAATTTACCATTTTTTGATTGCTCATTTAGCCAGGCAACTACTTCTTCTCCGTGACCTTTTTCAATTCCAAAGGTTTCAGAATCTCTCATGTATGAAAAATAAAATAAATTCAATACATAATAATCATTTTCAAATTTTTGTTAAACTAAAATATGTAAAATTTTATCAAAAATTTATGATTACTATTGATTGTAGAGATGTTGAATCCATCAAAAACGAATTACTAGTGTACGTGTCTGACCAAGTAGCAGCCATTCCTACACTAAAAAACCATGAATTCATCTTATCTGCTATAGAGGATGACGAAACAATTGACAAAACAGTTGTAATAACATCTATCAAAGAATTCTTAGAATCTATAGGTGAGAACCATAATTTTGCTGTGATCTCGACAAATGATATTGTAAGTATAAGGTCTATTTCTGGTAAAACAATTGAGCGTGATCAGCAACCACAACCTGATATGTTTTCATGCACTCATTGCGGTTTTGTGACTCGATTTGAAGTTGAACACCAAGCACACATGAAAATACATTATTTGTGATCTCTTTTCAAAATTCTACTGAACATCACTCTTCTTCTCATTTCTGGAAATTCGGATTTAATTGAAAAACTCAGATGAGGAAAAGTATTTTGATATTCTTTGATATAGCTTTGAGCTACTTCTAATGTAGAAAATTTAGTCCGTATTTGATTTTGACTTATTTCTTTTCCATACACATCATAAATTGCAACTTGATGTGTTTTTGGTTTAACATAGTATTGTGTGCTGCAAAACCATAGTATGCCAAAAAAGAAAACAAAAAAACCTGTTACGATCTTATCTACAAATTTTTTCATGTGTTGAATTTCAACAGGATCTTTATAAGGACTAATCACTATGAAGATTCGTGGACATCGAAAAAAAGCATAATGTCACCAAAGTTTATTGTAGTAAATGTGATCTCATCTTTGAATCTCGAGAAAGATTTGAAAAACACGTTGATGCCCACTCTTCTGGTATTGAATGTGAGGAATGCCCTATAGATACCGCAATTTCAAAATTTGTGAACCTGTTTAGACGAAAACCTCATAGTAATTTGGAATAAGTTTTTTAAACAATTTTTGACCAACTTTCTTATGAAAAAGAAAGGCATTGTAATTGGTGTCATAGCAGCTATTATTGCCATTGGAATTGTGGCATCCTATTCTTCATCTTCTTCGGAAAACATGAACCTGGATATGGGACAAACTCATGGAACTGTATCTACTGCAATGGGTTCTCCAATTTTAGGTGATCCTGATGCCCCAATCACGATTATAGAATTTGGGGATTATCAGTGTCATGCATGTTATAATTGGTTTCATAATCACAAACCAGCAATTTATGACAATTACATTGCAACAGGAAAAGCTAATCTTGTATTTGTTGACCTTGCATTTTTAGGACGTGATTCTTCTCCTGCATCCCAGGCCACCTACTGTGCAGAAGATCAGGGAAGATATTGGGACTATCATGATATTTTGTATAATTCTCAAGAATCTAAAATAGATGGAGGTTGGGCTAATTCAGAAAGACTGAAGGCCTTTGCATTTAGTTTAGGACTTGATATGGAATTGTTTGAGAGCTGTCTTGATTCGGGGAAATACTCTGATCGTGTCAAATACAATATATCTCAAGCAAAAAAACATGGTGCAAGAGCTACTCCAACATTTGTAATTGTAGGACCTGAAAATCAACAAGAACAGTTTCAAGGCGGTCAACCATACAGTACTTTCAAACAAATAATGGATAACATGATCTAGTTTGGTTCACACCCTAAAACTTGTTTTTTCAAATTGGAGGTATTCTCTTTTGGGTGTAGGGATTTTTGTGTCGATGTTGGTAGGATTGCTTATTTTATCTGAATATATTTTTCTAGAACCATATGTTACAGGTCATATTCCAAAGGGAACAGAGTTTGGATTGTCTTTAATTATTATTTTGTCTGGTCTGTCCGCCTTGGTTCTGCCAATGAATGTTTATAGAATTAACATCTTGAAAAACTCTACTAAGAAAATTGGAGGTAGTGTGTTTGGCTCTTTCATTGGAGCTGCTGCAGGAGCTTGCAGTTGCGGGCCGATAGGGTTTGCAGTAATCTCTACTTTTGGTAGTTTAGGTGCCACCTCGTTGACGTTTCTTACAAACTATGAGATACCAATCAGACTTGCTGCAATTGGACTTTTGGCCATTACTTACTACACTACAGTCAGATCCCTTAAAGTTGAATGTAAACTCAAACCCCAGTAGAGGCTGAAATTTTAGAACATGACTCTTCTGGAATTACCATGTTTTTAAAATTTGAAGGATGGATAATTTTTGCTAGTATTTCTAGTCCTGTAACTGTTCTAATACTTGGCTTACTGAAAAATGAATTTGCATCAACTGCAAAAACACTCTCATTTTTTACGGCCGTTAACTCATTCCATTCTGGATTTTTTCTTAAAATATCATTGTATTCATCTACAGTTCGCTGAGTGTTAAATCCACATGGCATAAGGATAATGATTTCTGGATTTGATTCAGTTATCTCTTGCATTGTAATTTTTCTAGAATGCTCTCTTCTTTTACTAATGAGATTTTCCCCTCCTGCAATTTCAATCATTTCTGGTATCCAATGACCTGCAGTAAAAAAAGGCTCAATCCATTCTATTGCTAAGACCTTGGGTTTTTTTGATTTTGGAGACTTACTGATGTTTTCAATTTTTTTCGATAACAGGGTTTTAATTTCATTGGCTTTTTCTTGTTTCTCAAGAATTTTTCCTATCTCAATTACCGATGACAAAATTTCTTCTAAACTATGTGGATCCATCGAATGAATCATTGGCTTTTTCTTTAGAATTTCAATAGCTTTTGTGGTTTGATTTGTATATGCTGCACAAACTTCACATGTTTCTTGAGTTATTATGAGATCTGGATTAGCATTTTTCAAATTCACTTCATTCAAAATAAAAATATCTTTTCCATCTTGTAATAATTTACATGTTGTATTGTTGATCTCACTACTGGATAATACTTCAGAATCTATTACAGAACTAATTACTTGGGGTTTTCTCTGAGCTTCAGTTGGGTATTTGCATTCATGAGTGACTCCATAAAGCAGATCTTCCTCTCCTAATTCATAAATTAATTCAGTTGCACTCGGTAAAAATGAAACAATTCTTTGGATAGTCATCTCTTTATTTTTGGTGGTCTTGAATGCATTATTTGCTTTTAGTTAATTTTGAAAATTAGTCACTTTAATAGGTAAAAATCACGCACAACACCCAATGTCTTCTAATTCTCAAGATATTCGCAGATCGATTTTGACAAAATGGCATGAGAATTTATCAAAATATGCAAATTTGTTTTCCTCAGACACTGTAAGTGGAACAAGTCCTCCATCAATTTTTGTAGGGTCGTACAATTATCCTAAAGTACAGGTAGGTCCTATGGTTCCCCCAATTCATGGGGATACTAGTTTACTTGACAATCCCGAAAAATGGATTGGCAAATCTTTAGAGGATATAGTTAACTTTAGATTAAATTTAATTCGTGGAGTTCAAAAAATCTCAATTAATGCAACTGAAGGCAGATACATAGAAAACCTACAAGAGGTTGCAATGTCTTCTAAACCTATAGACTCTGATTTAGAATTTCATAAATCTGCAAAAAATATCTCCATCGATGGAGAGAGTGCTCCTTATGGGCCTATAGGAGAAATAAAAAAATCAAAATTTTCTTCATCCTCTGCTACTAAACCGATTGAAAAAATATTTTATGATAAAGATTTGAAAGCAAAAGATGCAGTTTTGAATTTGTATAATTCAGGAATTGAGATTTCAAAAATTCAAAAATGCTTCAGTATTGGAATGTTGGGAAAAGATAGAAAATTAGTACCAACAAAATGGAGCATCACTGCAACTGATGATATAATTTCAAATTCCTTAGTGGAAGAAATATTGGATTTTGATTTAATAGATTCTTGTAAAATTTTTTCTTATGCGCATCTAGGTAATGTTTTTTCTATTGTGTTATTTCCTCACAGATGGATTTTTGAAATGATTGAGGCATGGTATTCAAATGGAATTTTGGGTTTTGGATCCGATCATGAGGATGCACGCGGAATTGATCATCCTCCAGCTATTGCTGGTGCATACTTTTCTGCAAAATTAGCAGTTGCTGAATATCTATCAAAAAATCAAATCCAGGCTGGAGTTTTAATTCTCAGAGAAATACGGCCCGAATATGCTATTCCTGTAGGTGTTTGGCAGGTAAGGGAAGGAATCCGAGAGGCAATGAAGACCAAACCCCGTCTTGCGGATAATTTTGACAATTCCTTACTTGTTGCTTCAAATCATACTAGTATTAGTACCTCTGAATGGATTTCTCATGGGAATATCGTAAAATTAATGAGGCAAAAAACACTCTCTGATTTCTTGTAAGGTTATTTCATAATATTACTTCCACCTTGTAAAGTAGAATTTTCCTCTAAATTACTCATGGGTGGAATGATGTGCAAAAAATGCAGTAAGCCTATATTCAAGGCTGAAAAGTACGCAATCACTTTATTTTTCATTGAGGATTTACCATCAACTCCTTATTATGAGCATGTAAAATGTCCCGAAAAATTCTTTATTTCTAACTAAGATTAGCTTGAGATATTTATTGGCCACTTTTTTGGTAAAACATAGTGGAAAACAAAAATCTCTATATCGGCATTGCGATAATTTCTAGCCCTATTTTGTTTGCCCTTGCTGTTTTTCCTGATAGTTTTAGTTTAAGCTGGAATCAAGGACGAGGTGGATTCCTCTTTGCTTTGGCATTTATCATTGCAGAAACTGTAGGATTGAAAATTGTGATTTCATCAAAACGCCTGTTGGCAGTAATCCCGTTGGCAATTTTAACAATAGCTTATCTTGTTGCTTTGGAAAATGGTCTTAGAGATTATATTCTAAATTCTGCTGAGCAGTATAATGTACAATTAATTTATTCATGGACTTGGATGTGGGACTTTATTATTATGGCTATTTTTGTAATGGCCGCACTTACGATATTTTTTGGAAAAAGATGGATTAGAATTGCACCTGCAGGTCCAATCTTTTTGGGAGGTAGTGCAATAATTCTTTCACTTGATGCATTTTTCCCCTATGATACTTTGGGACCTTTACAATATGTCGTTCCGTACCTAGTACAGGCAAATGTTTGGTTAATTGGAGTCTTTGATCTAGGAACTGCAACTGCACGTGATAACATCATGTTCCTTAAAGGCGATTATGGCTCAATGGTTCTTCAGGTGTTTTGGCCTTCAGCTGGAGTTCATAGTGTGATCATCTATTCTTTGGTGATGGGTGCATTTTTGCTAAAAATGAATATTGCAAGAAAAAGAAAATCAATTTACTTTGTTATTGGAATAGTAGGCACAATAGTGGTGAATATGATTAGAATATTCTCCTTGTCTTGGTATGCTCTAAAAGTCACAACTAATGCGGAAAAATGGGAAGAATTCCATTCGGTCGCAGGAGAAATAATGTTTTTGCCATGGCTCTTCGTTTTCCTCTTGATTGTGATTTTAATAGAATCTAGAAGATTGAAAAGACTAGAGTCTGAAGGAAATTCTCAAAAATAGTTTGTAA
>JBMSGE010000036.1:0-11779 GCA_049414205.1 Nitrosopumilaceae archaeon | reverse complement strand
AATAATTTTAGCAAATGTTGGAATGTACTTTGTAGCTCCAGCAATTCTGATCTACAGTATTAAAAAATCTAGGCTAGTTAGGTTTTAATCACAATAATCTAATGACAAAAACTATGGGAAAACTAACAAGAAATCTCCGAATTTGTGGGGATTGTGGAATTGTTTACACATCTGTGAGTTTTGAAAAATATATCGATGAATGTCCAATTTGTCATTCTAAAAGATATGAAAAACTCCAAATAGAACCCAGAAAAAACTAGAAAAATTAATTGATATAGATTTTTTAATAGAATACTTCGTCATATTTTATTGTCAGAAGATCCTGAGATTGAAAAAATCAAACAACGAAAATTAGAAGAGATGCTACGACAACAAAATCAGCCACAAGTCGAGCCTGGAATTATTGATTTGGATGGTTCCAATTTTGATCAAATTGTCTCAGCTGAGAATCCTACACTGGTGGATTTTTGGGCAGAATGGTGCGGTCCATGTAAAATGATGCATCCAGTTTTTGAGAGCCTATCTAAAAAATATCCTAACGTAAAATTTGCAAGGGTAAATGTAGACCTGAATCAAAATATCGCAATGAAGTTTGCTGTTCAATCAATTCCGACATTTATCATGTTCAAATCAGGTCAAATAATAGATAAAATGATGGGAGCTGTAGGTGCTCCTGGTATTCATATGATTTGTAAAAAGCATTCAAACTAATTAGCAGAATCAGTACACTGGAAGTAAATTTTTAAAAAATTTCAACACTAGTATGCATATGCTGCATCTCGTTTCCTTTGAATCTCTACAATTTCATTTAAGATTTCAGATTCTTCAGGGCTTAGTTTGTGTGCAAATTTTCTGAGAAGTTGTTTTGCCTCATGTGATGGAGGAAAAGTGTAAAAAACATCTTCTTCAAAAATTTGTCGGCCAATCGTAACGTCTTGAATTGAGCAGGCAACTTCCTGTCCAGTTTTTGCAGTGGTGACAGTTTTTCCCTCATGTTGTAATTGATGTACTCGTCCGATACTTTTTCCTTCTTTGTTCATTATTGGGACTTTGTGTCGAAGCTCACCTACGTCAACTCTAATTCCAAAAACTGCTGGGTTGTTGTTTCGAAATGAATACCCTTTAAGAAATGTAAACTTGGAGATTGGAGTAAATTCTGCAAAAACTGCATCTTCCTCATGAGCAGTATCTTCTTCCACCCATGCATTGTAATTATCAATTAGACTGTAAATGACCCTATCTTCAAAAATTCTGATATGATTATTTTCAGATTCTTCTTTTGCATCAGGTAAAATTTTGACATTAAATGCTAGAATTACACCAAGGTGTCGGTCATTTTCTTTTATTGCCTTTGTTTCCATTATGTCTCGACGATTGACAGGTCCAATGTCGGCCTTTGCTACTGGAACTTGAGAGCGTCTGAGCATCTCAACTATGGCCTCAAGTGAGCCTATTGTATCACATTTTAGAATAATTCCATTGGATTCAGTATCAACAAAGACTGATTTCATTTCAGACTCGATTAATGTGGTATATTTTTTGACTTCATCCTCATTTGAGGCAACATACAGAGTACTTCCAGGTAGCACATCAATCAAATCAGGAGAGGCAATTTTCAATCCAGCAGCGGCATCTACTTTTTCTACTGGTTTGAATTTGTCTCGAGGATCTCTCATTTCATCAAGCGGTTTTGGTAAGAGAATTGCCTTTGGCTTTGTTACAATTACAGAATCACGTCTTGCAACAACAATACTGTCAGTTTTTTTTATACTGCCATCAATCAAAATAATATTGGCAGACTGTCCTAATCCTACCTCATCATTTACCTCAAGCACAATACCTCTAGGGTCTTTTTCTTCCTGGTCAAGTCTTTTTTGCAAATATTGTTGTGTCAATCCAATTAGGACTGCGAGAAGTTCTGGTATTCCAACCCCAGATCTTGCAGAAATTGGGACGATTGCTATTTCAGATTTAAAGTCCTTAATTCGATAAAAGGCCTCGGACTGATAACCCAAAATGGATAGTGTACCTACTACATCATAGATTTTTTGGTCAAGATCGTTTTGAATGGATTGATCTTGTTCTTTTATTGCTTTTGAGATAAATGGTGTTTCAGATTTTCTCCATCCTGATAATTGATCACATTTGTTTAGTGCTACAACAAAAGGGACTTTTCTGCTTTGTAAAATCTTCAAGCTCTCATTTGTTTGAGGTTGAAACCCTCGATTAACATCAACTACTAAAATTGCAATATCAGCGGCAGAGCCACCTCTTGCTCTGAGATTGGTGAACACTTCGTGCCCTGGAGTATCTATAACTAAAAGTCCTGGAACTTGGGATTCTGCTTCTTCAAGTTTTTTGTATAATGGACCACATGTTTCTTTGATTGTCTCAGTTGGAAGAAAACTAGCACCAATATGCTGTGTAATGCCTCCTGCTTCTCTTCCTTGAACACCAGTACCTCTAATTCTGTCTAATAGAGATGTTTTTCCAGAGTCTACGTGACCTAAAACTGCCACAATGGGCTGACGAATTTGCAAAACAGATCACTCAAATGCTACCCTCGATTCATGATCGAAACTCTCTTGGGAGTCAGATGCGTGAATAATATTATCAGTAAAACCTAATCCAAAATCTCCACGAATTGAACCTGGTGCTGCTTCAAATGATTTTGTGGCGCCAATCATAATTCTTGTAGTTGCTATTGCATTGTTTCCTTCAATAATTGCGACAACTACTGGACCAGAGGTGATAAATGATGTTAATTCTCCAAAAAATGGTTTGTCTTTGTGAACGCCATAGAACTTTTCTGCTTGCTCTTTTGCGAATGTAAATAATTTTAGTTTGACTAGCTTGAATCCTTTTCTCTCAAATCTAGCAATTACTTCGCCAGTAAGATTTCTAGCTACTGCATCTGGTTTTACTATGAAAAGAGTTTGTTCAGTCAACGTTTCTTTTGTTTAATTCCGCCTTTGACGTATTTTTTAGTCCACTTTAGTTTTCTTGGATCACGTTTTAGCTCAAGGGCATTTTTTTTGCATTTTGCAGAACAGAACCATAAAACGGTTCCATCGTTTTTTGCAAACATTGTACCGGATCCTTTTGCGACTGTTCTATTACAGAAATTACATGGTTTAACTAAAAGACTCATCTACTTCACCTATTTGATCTTCTTTGCTTCTCTCTCAGTTTCCCTTAACATTAGAATTTCTCCTAATCTAACAGAACCTTTGACGTTTCTTGTAAGAATTCTTCCTCTATCTTTACCGTCTAGAACCTTAACTCTAACTTGGATAACCTCGCCGGCAATTCCGGTTCTGCCAACAATTTGAATAATTTCAGATTGAGTTACTTCGTCAGTTGTAGCACTCATTGGTCGGTCTTACCACCTTTAATTTTATCAATTGATGATACAACTTGGTCAACAATGTGTTGTGCATCACCAGCATCCAAAATTGCTGCAGCGGCAGATGTAATGTCAATGCCCAAAGATTTTCCTAATTCCTGTTTATTTGGAACAAATGCATATGCTGCACCCTGTTCTTCACATAGGATTGGAAGATGTGCTACTACCTCAGGTGGTTCTACATCTTCGGCTATAACAATTAGTTTACTGGTACCACGTTCAATGGCTTTAGTAGCCTCATTGGTGCCTCTTTTTACTTTACCACTAGTAGATGCAACTCTAACGGCTTCCAGAATTGGATTTACCAAGTCTTCTGGTGTCTCAAATTTTACATAGTAAGCTTTACCCATACTTTGTCACCCTTAGGGATCATTCTCCATTCCCATCATGCGAGTGATTGGTTTTAAAAGTGTTATCTGGAAATGATTGATTTAGCTTTTTGGAGGTATTCAGACATTAGTGAGTCAAGTTTTTGCTGCGATTCAGCTTCCCCATATATTCTTATGATGGGTTCAGTGCCACTTGGTCGAATCATTATCCAGTTGTTTGAATCAACGGAAATTTTTATTCCATCAGAGGTATCTGAATTTGGGAATTCATCCTTTAGCGTTTGAATTAGTCTTTTGGCATCTTCAGCAGAGCAAGAGACTTTGTCTTTTGTTGTGTAGGTTGGTGGAAGATCGTTGATTTTCTCAGATAGTGATTTGTCAGACAGAGCCAACAAATCTAACATCAAACCAAGGGTCATACAACCATCTCTTACTTGGTTATGAGGTCCATACATGAATCCCCCATTTTCTTCAAAGCCAATGAGTGCATTTGTTGGAACCATTTTTCTAGATACCTCTACACTTCCAACTTTAGTGCGAATAACTTTGGAATTGAATTGACTTGCTATAGTTTCGATGCTGGAACCTGAATTCAAGCAAGTAACTACTAAAGATTCAGGAATTTTGTTTAAGATGTGTTTTACCAAAACTAATGCAGACTTGTCACCTGTAAGAATTTCTCCGTTGTTATCACAGAAAATACTTCTATCACCATCTCCATCAAATGCAATTCCAAGATCTGCATTGTTATCTTTTACAGTTGCAGAAAGATCCTGAAGGTTTTGAGGAGTTGGTTCTGATCCTCTGCCTGGAAATGAGCCATCAATTTTTTCATTTACTAAAAATATTTCACATCCTAATTTTTCACAAAAAATCGGTGCAGAAATTGCTTGAGCACCATTTCCAAGATCAAGGACAACCTTGTAATTTTTTGATGTTATCTTGTCTGAATCAACATGAGACAAAATGCCTTCAAGATAGACATCTACTGCTCTATTTTCTGTTCCTGTTATTCCAAACTTTGAGGGATTCTTTATCCAATTTTTTTTCATATAGATATCCTCTATTATCAGTTCATCTTCTCTTGAAATCTCTACTCCGTCGTTTGCTGCAGGTTTTATTCCGTTATACTGAGGCGGATTGTGTGATGCTGTGATCATTATTCCTCCATTGTAGCCTAGTTTTTTTACAGCATACTCAAGGCAAGGAGTAGGAACAAGTCCTGCATTATTACAATCAAGACCGCAATAATTTAGTGCAGAACAGACAGTTTTTGCTATGACAGGACTTGAATCTCTACCATCATAACCAACTAAAATCGGTCCATTTTTGAAATAGGTTCCTATAGCTAGTGTCATATCATGAATAAATTCCAGAGTAAAATCTTCTTTGAAAACTCCACGAATTCCATTTGTTCCAAAAAATTGAGCCATAGTGTTGTTCAATAATAGATAAATTTGTGTCTAGCGCCATCTCCGTTGCGGGAGTCGCCCAGCCTGGTCAAAGGCGTAGGGCTTAGGACCCTATCTCTCAGGAGTTCGTGGGTTCGAATCCCACCTCCCGCACTTGATTTCTTATTTTTCTGTGAATGATTAATAATGAGAAAATATTCACCAAGAAAGTCTTGAAAAAAACCGTAATTGGAATTACAGTTGTAGGCGAAGATAGAGAGGGAATAGTTGCCTCTTTTACAAATTTTGTGTTTTCTATGGGCGGAAATATAGAGAAAGTAAACCAAAATGTAATCAAAAGTCTTTTTGGAATGTATCTAGAAGCATCTTTTACAAAAAACATCAATGTAGAAAAATTTGATTCTGAAATTCAGAAGTTAGCTAAAAAGGAGAAGATGGATGTAAACACTCATCATGAAACAAACACTCAAAAAAATATTGCAATATTTGTTACAAAAGAACCTCTCTGTCTTGAAACAATCCTTGCAGCTGCAAAAAAGAAATCTCTGAAAGGAAATATCTCTGTAATAATAGGTACAGAAAAAACACTGGAACCCATAGCAAAAAAAGCAAAAATTCCTTTTATTGCGATTGAAGAGAAAAGTCAAGATAAAGCTGAATCAAAAATTATCGAGGTTTGTAAAAAGCATAATGTAGATTTGATTGCACTTGCAAGATACATGAGAATTCTTACTCCAAATTTTGTTTGGAGGTATCCAAATAGAATAATCAATATTCACCCATCACTCCTTCCAGCATTTCCAGGAGCGTTAGCTTATGCCCAAGCTTACGAGAGAGGAACAAAAATTATCGGTGTAACTTCGCATTATGTTACAGAAAACTTGGATCAAGGACCAATTATTTTCCAAGATTCCTTTGATGTCAATCCAAGTGATTCACTTGAGCAAATAAAATCAAAGGGACAAAAGTTAGAAGCAGACACATTACTAAAAGCAATGAAGATGCACTTGGAAAACAAGTTGGAAGTTCGGTGGAGAAAGGTTCACATCAAGTCCAAGTGAATCTCATGGTAGAAATTAAATCGCAATTTGATCCCAGCCTCAGAAATATTCTTAAAAATAAAAAACAAGTAGCAGTTATTCCTGTGGGTTCTATAGAGCAACATGGTCCTCATCTTCCCATATCAACAGACTCAGATATTGTAACTGAAGTTGCAAAACGAATTTCAAAGAAAAATAATTTTCTTTTGCTTCCTACCATTAATTATGGAGTATCATTTGAGCACGCTCCATTTGTTAATCTAAGTTTAACAAAGACTACACTTCAGCGAGTCCTTTTGGATTTGTGTAAATCTCTTTATGAAAATAAAGTAAATACAGTTTTCATCATCAATGGGCATCATGGAAATTTAGAAGTGGTAAAAAATATTGATAAAAAATTGAAAATCTCAAAAAATCTCAAGGTTTTTGCTTTCTCATATTGGCACTTTATGGAAAGAGAGTTTGATCATGCAGGATTTGTTGAAACATCATTGATGCTTGCCATCTCAAAGAATGTGAAAATGAGTCTAGCTAAAAAGGGCCTGGTAACTGACGGAATGAGTAAAAAAGAGATAAAAGATTTGGGTAGATTAGCGTCAAAATCATTTCCTAAAGCTACTAAAAATGGAGTTTGGGGCGATCCAAGAAAGGCAACCAAAAAAGATGGAGAGAAAATAATTTCAGAAATTACTAAAAACTTGAGTGAAAAGTGTCAAACTTGCCTTACTGGGCATAGTTCAAAGTTTCACCAATGAAATTTTAATATAATCCCCCAATACCAAAGCCAATAAGTGAAATAGATGTCCGTTGATATGGCAGTAAAAGTATTGGATGAAAGTATCAGTCAAGTAGTATTGATAAAACTCAAAGGCGGTAAAACCCTTAGAGGTAATCTGCTTGGATTTGACCAACACATGAACCTGCTACTCGATTCTTCAGAAGAAATCCCAACTGAAGGCGATTCTAAAACTCTTGGAACCATCGTCGTGAGAGGAGATAATGTAGTTATGATTTCTCCTCCTCCAGCAAACTAGGTGATTTGAGATGGTAAAAGGCACAACTTCTATGGGTGGTTTTACTAAGAAAAAAGTCCACATTAGATGTAGAAGATGCGGTAAAAACTCATTGCACAAACGTCATCACGAGTGTGCCAGTTGCGGTTTTCCAGATGCAAAGAGAAGAAAATACTCTTGGATTAAATGGTACACATAGATGCAAGAAATTGCTATTATTCTTAGTTCATTAGCTGGTGTTGCAACAGCAGCAGCTGTAAGAAGAGCACCAAGAAACAAAACTCAGCTTTTAAGCATAGGAGCTAGTGCACATATCAAAAGTCAGATTAATTCCCTAAAAATAGAAAAAGACATTCTTACAAAAACAATTTCAAGATTATACCAATCAGATTCTGATTATTCAAAAATTCAGAGAGATAAATTATTGATAAAATACCAACACCAGTTAGGAGTAATCCTTGCAAAATTAGAAAAACTTGAAGATGCAAGTAAGCATCCAGATCTTGGCCCAGTAGGAGATGGTCTTATCACTCTAATGGACCAAAAATTATCAAAATTAGATGACAGATTATATGAATTATCATCAAAGATTTCAACAGCTAGCATTACAGTTCCAGAAATTAAAAAAGAGAAACCCTCTGAAGTTGAAACTGGCAAACAAAAGATAGAGGCAAAGCAAGAATCAAAAATTCAAGATAAAATAAAGACTACCTTTAATTTTGAAAAATCTAGTCCTGCAAAATCAGAACCAGTGATTATTCCGCCAACAAAGGCCAGACAATCCTTTGAGCTTACCACTCTAACTAGATTCTCAAAGAAAGAACCAAAATTCCCATTATTTGAAAAACAAGTTCCAGTAAAAGAAGAGATAGTTGCAGAAATTACTCAACCAAAAATTCAAAAGAAAATTGAAGTGGTACAGACACAATCTCCTGCAAAGACCGAGGTGGTTTTAGAATCAAAGCCTGATCTTGCAAAAGAAATGGAAAAGATCACCAAATTCAAAGCCCTTCCAGAGCCCCAAAAAGAAAAACCACAGCCTTCAGTAAACTTGGAAGATGATTTTGATGATGATTCAGATGATATTGATAAAATCAAAGGAGAGATCATGAGTGTTCTCTCCAAGCTTGACCAAGCCGAGGTAGAGTAGTTGTCCTACGATAGTGCCATATCGGCATTATCTGATGATGCCTTGAAATATGTAAAAGATAATTATGTTATAGGTTTGGGTAGTGGAAGAGCTGCCACAGCTTTAGTCAAATCACTGGCATCATTTGCCAAGAAAAAAAAATATAACATAAAGGGAATTCCCACATCACTTCAGATTAAATTAATCGCAGAAAAAGGAGGAATTCCAATTATTGAGGCTGATCAAGTTGATCATATTGATGTAGTCTTTGATGGTGCAGATCAGATAGATTCTCAAAAATATGTAATCAAAGGAGGTGGTGGTGCATTACTCAGAGAAAATATTTTGTTTAGCTTGGCAAAAAAAATTATCGTGATGGCAGACAAAACAAAATTTGTTAAAAATTTTACAAGGTCAGTTCCAGTTGAGATTCATCCAATGGCAAGAAATTCAGTAACGAAAACCATTACCAAGTTGGGAGGAAACGTAAATTTACGTTCTTTAGATAGAGGTTATCCATTTTTTACAGAAAATGGAAACATAATACTTGATTGTGATTTTGGTGTGATAAAAAATCCTAAAACGCTATCTCAGAAAATCAAACAAATCCCAGGGGTAATGGAGTCAGGAATATTTCTTAGGAAACCAGATATCATTTACAAAGCCAAAACTTCTGGGAAATTTGAAATTATTTAATTAGATAATCTGTTTTCATGTCTAATTGAGTTCATAAATTCCGGATGCTCAAGCATCATCTCAATCATTTGTTGTCTTAATTCAGGATCATCCATCATATGACCAAGCATAGGTCCCATCATCTGACCAGACATTTGAGCCATGTGAGATGGATTTTCAATCATATAGTCATGCATGTCAGTTGTCATCTCATTGTTTATCCACATATGATGCATCATATCCATGATTCTATCAGAGTGAGAAAATGATCTAGAATGTTCATGCGTATAATGTTCCTCATATTCAGGGCACCATGAACAATTCATATGCATTCCGTGACCTTGATTTTGACCCATACCAGAGCCCATCATCTCATCATGAACAGAATCCATCCATCTTGGATGTCCTTGCAAAGAGCTCATCATAACTCCATGTTGTTTCATGGTTTCTATCATTTGTTCTCGAAGGTTAGCATCACTAGTCATTGGCCCCATCATATTTGCTAAAAATTTTGGATTGTCTTTCATTTGAGAAATCCAGTCTTGCATAGTCTTTTGCATCATGGTTTTATCATTAATCATCATTTCATGCCAGTGATTCATAATCATTTGATCAGATGTCATTCTTTCAATCAAATTATTCATCATCATTGGACGTTTCATCATTATTTCTGAATCAAACATGCCATAACCCCTGTCAACTAATTTTAGATATGCAGAAGATGAAACACAAGAGGGTGCACCATTATTTTTTTGCAATAAAAGTAACCCTTCTTTGCATGTTAATTGATCTATATCAGAAATTTCTTTCCATTGTTGTCTAGGTGGAATTACAACGTTTTCTTGGGCATATATTTCAGTAAGAATTATGGGTGATAAAGAAACACTGAAAATTAGAATAAAAACAAACGAAAAAGTACTTTTGTTCACTGTTAATTGATTGCGTATTCTACATAAAAAATATTTGTATAATTTCAACTAGATGACAGGTCGCTCTACTAATTTACCGTGTCCTAATTTTCCTACAACTTGAAAATCATCAGAAACAAGTTCCCCTCGAACCATTGTTTTTACAGGCCAACCTTTCAACTTCATTCCTTCATATACGATATAATCTGAAAATCCACCAAACAATTCATTAGAAACTTTATGCTCTTTTTTCAAGTCTATCATGGTAATATCAGCATCAGAATTTTTTTCTAATGTCCCTTTTTTTGGATACATTCCAAAAATTTGTGCTGCATTTAGGCTCGTAAACCTAACAAATTGATCAAGAGATATCCTTTCTTTGTTTACTCCTTCACTCAGCAAAATTGGAATAACTGTTCCAATTCCAGGAAATCCTGCCAGTGCATCCCAGACATCTTCTCCCCCTAGCTTTAGTTTGAGTTGATTTGCAACATGGTCAGTGCCAACGGTATCAATAGTGTTGCTTGACAAGGCATTCCATATTGCTTGATTGTCTTTTTGTGTTCTTATTGGTGGCATTACTTTGGCAAGATATCCTTGTTGATTTTCATATGATAATGTAAGATAATGTGGACATGTTTCAACAAAAATTTTTGTTCCTTTTTCTCTTTCTTCTTTAATTTGATTTAATGCAGCTTCAGAACCTATATGCACAAAGTAAATTGTACAATCATAGTCACGACCATATTGACAAACAGTTTTGATTGCTTTTACTTCAAACTCAGGTGATCTACCTTCAGACCAAGCTGAAAGGCCATCATGTTTTTTTTCTTTTTCAGTTTTTATTCCACAAGCACATGATTCATAGTCCTCTGCATGAACCAATACCGGACATCCTAGAGAGGCAGCATTTTTTACAGTTTCCTCAACTATCTGATTATTTACATCAACTGTTGCAGCTTCTAGTTCTGTAGTGTAAGGTGGCATATCCATATAGACATGGCCCACATCTCCGCCAAGATTCATGTAAATTTTAAAAGAAGTAATTCCTTTTTCAACGCAAAATTTCATTTCATTAATTTGTTGTTTTGAAAAAATCGATGCATGTATCGTATAATCAATATAGTGATTTTTTTTAGAAGCATCTAATTGATTCTGTAAAGATGATGAAAAAGAATCTCCAAGCCTCAACATCCTCATCATTGTTGTTATCCCTCCAATAGCTGCTGCATGAGATTCTGTTTTTGCAGCCTTGTCAATTGAAGAATAAACACCATAATGAACATGAGTATCGATGGGGCCAGGTACAGAAATCAGGCCATTTCCATTGATTTTATGGTCACATGCAGGTAAATCATGAGTAAAACCAACTACTTTTCCATCATCAATTATGATGTTTTTATCGACAATTCCCTTGTGTGTAATAATATGAGAATCAGTAATTACAGTATCATAGGTCATTTACTATTTTTTCTCTTGCAGTCTATTATTCGTTGAGATAATAAAATATGAAAAAGTACCTTATCAGTCCCTTATGCCATTTTGTTTAAAATAACTTGTTTGTCTGGTGCAGGTAAACAGATGAAGAAGGAGGTTCCTTTTCCTGATTCGCTCTCAAGCCAAATTTTTCCTTCCAAGCCTTCTGCTATACCCTTGCAGATTACAAGCCCTAAACCAGTTCCACCGTGTTTTCTTGTATGTGATGTGTCGATTTGATAAAACTTTTTGAAAATATTTGATTGTTTTTCTTTTGGAATTCCAGGACCGTTATCACGTACAGAAAATATTAGATTATTTTCTCTGATTTTTGCTTCAACTGCAATTTTACCATCTTTTTCTGGTACAAAATCAACTGAATTTCTAATTA
>JBMSGE010000035.1:0-11820 GCA_049414205.1 Nitrosopumilaceae archaeon | reverse complement strand
GGTGCAGTAAGAATCAGAAACCAATGGAAAAACAATCTGGCATTTGGAATTTCTGAAGAATTATTCTGGATTTATGACCGCATTGCAGGTCACATAAAACAAGTTTAGGCCTTCCACCAGTCAAGGGCTAAAAAGTCAACTTTGTCTTTACCTTTTGGTATTGCCAAAATGAATTGCTTTCTAACCGTAGTTGCAAGACGTCCTGCCAGAACAATTGCAGTTGATGTGATTGGGTCTTTTCTGTTGTACACTTGAATTAAAAATGGTGCATGATCAATTCCAGGTCCTTTTTCATACACTGCAAAGTCACATCCAAACTTTATTCCTGGATTTATGATGTATCCTTTGTCTCGAAAGTTTTTGTAAACCAAATATTTTTTCTCAAAGTCATGGTATTCGTTTTTGCAAATCTCTGTCATCTCGTCTACTGTAACTTTTTTCTTTTCTTTGTGGATTGAGATTTTTTTATTTTCAAGCAAGTACAATCCTTCAATCAAATCTAAAATCAATGGAACATTAATCTCATCAGGCTTTGGCTTTGGAATTCCAATTGGCTTGCCATAGTATCCGCTGCTAAACAGCTTGCGAGAGTCCTCAATACTCCAAACAATCAAACGATTCTCAATCATCTCGCACTTCATTACACTGCAAAAATTATTCAGCGTATATGAACTGTATATTCAAAGAACAAAAATATGAAAAAAGATTGTATTATAGGCTTAGTGCTAGCAGTATGAATGAATCAGATACTCTCTGACACTTGTCTGCCATCTCTTCGATTCCTTCAATGACGTCTTTCATTAGCATAAGCTCCTTTGTGTTTGTAACTTCAGTTAAGAGTTTCAAGGTTGCTTGTCTGTATTTGAGGTCAATTTCTCTCTCTATTGTCTGTGTTTCTTGTGCCAGTTCAATTGCACTTGCAGTGTTTGTGCTAAGACTTCTGATGATCTCATTTAGCTTGTAGACTTGGTCGACTACTAACTCTATTAGTTTTGTAATGTCTCCGTCTAGTTTTGAGCTCTTCAGGGTTGCCGGCTTTACATTTGATAGCTTGAATGAAATTCCTGTAATGTATCCTGCAATCTCATCCATGGTATAAGCAGTGTTGAGCAGGTTTTCTCTGTTCATGATTAATCCGCCAACATCGGCTACCTCTCTTGTGATTTTTCGTCTGAGGTTCTCTACTTCTTCTTCGATTGTAGAGATTTGCTCTAGTGTATTTTTGATTCCAGTCTTGTCTTTTTTCATCATCATTTCTGGAAGCTGTGAGAGTTCTCTTGATGCATTTAGGATTCTGTTGATCTCGTCTTGCAAAACTGCAATTGCCTTTCTCTTAGCTTGAACTTCAAGTTCTCCGCTATACATAACAGATTACTCCGGCAGCCTAGGTAATTTAAATCCTCAAAGGATTTGGGATATTTTTTGTGCGTAAATTACATCAAACTTTTATCATGTGCTATTTTTTTCTGACCCTTATACAATGCAATTACTTCTTGATTGGTTGATGCATCCTCTGCAAATTTCTCAACTCGAATCTTTCCGGTAAACTTTGGAAAACGCAATGCAAGACCTGCACCTTTTCTCATTTCATCCCATGCTGCCTTGTGAATTGGACTCAGGGTAATCTCTGAAGCTACAATCTCAATTACAAGTTCTGGCTCAAACCAAACATCTGCTTCCATCTCGCTGTTTATTCTTGGATTTTTTTTCAGAGTTACCTTGTCGGATAGTATTTGGTATAATTGATCTAAATATTCATCCGTAAAACCCGTTCCAACTTTACAAATGCTAGTAAAAGTATCAGTGTCATCATCATATGATGCCAAAAGTAATGTTCCGTATCTGCCTGTTCTTCTTCCTTTTCCAAAAAATGCACCTACCACAACAAGGTCTAAACTATCTCCAAGCTCGTTTCTATATTCGCGCTTTAGTTTAAGCCAGTAATTTCCTCGTGATCCTGCCTGGTATGGCTTGTCAAGCATCTTGAGCATCAACCCTTCACATCCGGAATTGATACTGTTTTCCAAAAAGTCCTCTACATCATCTTCTGTCTTCACAATACTCATTGGAATGTGTTTTGCAAAGTCATCTTCTTTTACAATCTTCTCCAACAGTTTTCTTCTCTCACCATAACTTGACTCCAAACAGCTTTTGCCATTGTAAAACAACACATCAAAGAAATTAACTGTAATTGGATACTGTGATACTGCTTTTTCTATTTTGTATTTTCTTCTTCGGTGCATCAACTCTTGAAATGGTAAAAACTCTCCACTGTTTTCATTGATTGCAACTGCTTCTGCTTCTAGTATCACTTGGTCTGCTGCAAGACATTTTGGAATCTTTTCAATAATGTCTGGGTAATAATCTGAAATGTTCTCAAGACTTCTAGAAAACAAAACTACCTTTTCTCCTTCTACGTGTAGTTGTACTCGTTCTCCATCTAGTTTGTATTCTGCTGCAAACTCTTCTCCCATCTTCTCAATTGACTCTTCTTCACTTTTTACACGGTCTGCAAGCATGGGTCTAATTGGATTAAACATTGCAATCTCAAAGTCTTCAACTCCCTTGAGTCCTTTACCTGCAATGGTTTGTGCAACTTTGCCTAGGTCACTTGATACATTGTATGCATGCTCTAGTAATTTTCTATTGTCTTTGCTTCCAGTGTATGCAATTGCAAGTGCATCCATTACAGTATTTTCTGCAACACCTAAACGTAATGTGCCAAGTAAAATCTTCAAAATGTAACTTGCCTCAATTGGAGTTGCATCATTAAGTAAACTTGAAATGTATTTCATCTTCATGTCTTGTGAGCGTGCGCCTTCCAAATTTGCAATTTTGAATAGCGTCTCATAAACTCGCTCAACTGAAATGTCTTCTACAAGAAATGTGGTTTGTGTCTTTTGTTCCAAGATTTTTGTTGCAGCTTGACCCAAGTCACCAGTCTTCCTATATTCCTGCTCGATTTTGTTTACTGCAATTCCTGATGACTTTGCAATTGCACGTATTGCAAGTTTTTCTGCAACTCCTAACTCTATTCCTTCAAAGTCAGGCCTTAGCTTTCCCTGCAAAAGATAAACAATCTTTGATATTACGTCCTCAGGAGTTTTCTCAAACAACTCCACTAGATGTTGAGTTAGCTCTAGTCGTTTCGTAGTTGACTCCATTTTGTTTAGAGATTCAGCTAAAATAGAATACTTCACTCTAATCTTGTGTTTTGATCCTGAATAAAAGTTTGAATTTATAGTAATCCTGGACCGGTTGAATGACTTGGTGGTTGTCCTTCGTAATGAATTAAAACTATCACTTGGGATTTTTCATTCTTGTTTAAGTGACTGGTTATTTTGATATCGACTACTTTGACATCTTTGATAAAGTCATTAACTGATTTCTCAACAATGTATTCGACACCGCTGAATATTTTTACTGGCATACAGGTTGACTGGTATTGAAATAATTATTTGTTTTTGATTCTAGATGTACTTGAAGATGGTTGGTTTTTCTAATTTTTGCTGCTTTGATACCATTGCAAAGTTGTAAAGTGGATACATCTCCTTGTATTGCTTCATAAAGCTCCATGCGACATCATGAGTCTTAAACTCTGTACGTATACCATCGATTTTGCTCTCTTTTCCATACACATCAAACACTACCACGTTGTATTTTTTAGGTCGATTGTGTGGCTTTGCCTTGAGAAGCCATGCTACTGCAAACAAAAAGACTGATCCCAAAATTACCACTTCTCCTGCGCTTTTGAAAAATGTCATCATCACACTAGGGATGGTCTCACCAAATAGTTCGATTACAATATTTGAAAACCCGATTACTGCAATTGCTGTAAACGTGTAGGTCTTCCAATCAAAGAATTTTAAAATATTTTTCATCAAACAACTTTGATGCTATCTTTTTCGATTTAACTATTTCTCAAAATACATTCTGACAAGAACTAGATTTAATCTGGATCTTCGTAGTTTTCTTTCTTCTCGCTGGTGTCTGAGCTTCCTTCTACTGGTTTCATTTTTTCTTCAAGAACACTCATTCTTGCCTTGTAACCTTCGGCATATTCTAATTCTGATGGTACTAGGGTTGCAGGATGAACAAATCCTTGGCTTCTCATCGCAAGTGCTTTTTTGGTTGCAATCTCTCTAACATAATCCCAGTCAGGAGTTGAGAATCCGTCAAATGGTCCTGTAAACTTACCATTGTGCATACTAAACACTAGTGCTTCAACAATTGGAATGCAGAAATTAATTGTAGCTGCAGAGTTTAACTTTACTGGCATTAATGGCATGTTGTGACTGCCTCTTGTATTTCCTGCAACATAATGTGGATTGTTAAAGACACTTCCTACTTCTTCAGTTGCAGGAAAATTCTTTTGTGTTCTCACGACACAGATTGGATCGTCTTTTCCAACATATGTTCCTGCAATGTTGTGTAATCGATCAGTTGATGATGCAACAATTGGCTCACCGTCTTTTGTTGTAACAGTTGAGACTACATATCTTCCTGGATACATCAAAGCAGCTTCGATTGATGGTTTGTCTTCCCACAAAGATAGTTCTGCAATCTTTCCTTCTTCAACATCCATAATGTTCATGTTGACGCCACGTGCAAGAGATTTGTTTACGATCAATCCTGTGTTACTTAATGCATCGACAAACATTCTGTAAAATGGATAGTTAAATGCACCAGGTTCAGTTTTGTCTGCTGCAAATACTGTAAATGCTTCATTTGGTCTTTCTTCAAATTCCATCTCGGCTACACCTGGACCCATTCCTTTTACGTTTCCTGAAAATGAATCCTTTAGCAGATCTTGTCCTGCACCGTAAAGTCCTTCTTCGCGTGCAACTTCAGTTCCTGCCATGAATGCATCCCATGCAAGTTTGTGAATATCGTTATTGTCTACACCATGTGTGTGAGACATTACAATGTGGACATCGTCTCCACAATATCCTATATAATAATCGATTAACAAATCTTCAGAAGCTTTGATGGTCTTTCTTACTGCTTCAATTAGTCCATCACTTGGTCTTGTGTGGCCACCTACTCCACCTACGTCTGCTTTGATTACTGATACTGTAATTTTCATAATTGTTCTCAAAGGCACCTCGATTTATGTGTAGTTTTGAAAATCATCTGATCTAAAAAATATTCAAAAAACTTGTAATTTTTTTCAAAAATTCATAACAGTAATAAATCCCTTTGAACACGAACTTGACATGGCAGATAAACCACACTTGAACCTGATTGTTACAGGTCATATTGATAATGGAAAATCAACAACTATGGGTCATTTCTTGATGGATCTTGGAGTTGTAGATGAAAGAACTATTGCAGCACATGCATCCGAATCCGAGAAGACCGGAAAAGGTGATACTTTCAAGTATGCATGGGTTATGGATAACATTAAAGATGAAAGAGAAAGAGGTATTACAATTGATCTTGCTTTCCAAAAATTTGAATCTCCAAAGTATTTCTTCACACTAATTGACGCACCAGGTCACAGAGACTTTATCAAAAACATGATTACAGGAGCCTCTGAGGCAGATGCAGCAGTCTTAGTACTTTCTGCAAAAGAAGGTGAGACAGACACAGCAATTGCACCAGGTGGTCAAGCAAGAGAGCACGCATTCTTGCTTAAAACATTAGGTGTAGGTCAACTAATTGTTGCAATCAACAAGATGGATGACAGTAACTATTCTGAAGAAGCATTCAAAGTAGCCAAAGAAAAAGGCGAAAAATTAGTAAAATCTGTAGGTTACAAACTAGAAAACGTCCCATTTGTTCCAGTTTCTGGATGGAAAGGTGACAATTTAGTTAAAAAATCTGAAAACATGCCATGGTATTCTGGAAAAACACTACTACAAGCATTTGATGACTTTACAGTAGCTGAAAAACCAGTAGGAAAACCACTCCGTGTACCAATTCAAGATGTTTATACAATTACCGGTGTAGGAACTGTACCTGTAGGTAGAGTTGAAACTGGAGTCATGAAGGCAGGACAAAAAATCATTGTAATGCCAGCAGGTGCTCAAGGTGAAATCAAATCAATTGAGACTCACCACACTGAAATGCCAACTGCAGAAGCAGGCGACAACATTGGTTTCAACCTAAGAGGTATCGAAAAGAAAGATATCAAGAGAGGCGACGTACTAGGAACACCTGACGCACCACCAACTGTAGCAAAAGAATTCAAAGCACAAATTATAGTAATTCATCACCCAACGGCAATTGCACCTGGTTATACTCCAGTCATGCACTGTCACACTGCCCAAGTTGCAGCAACTGTAACTGAGTTTGTTCAAAAAATAAACCCAGCAACTGGTGCAGTAGATGAGGAAAATCCAAAATTCCTTAAAGTTGGAGATTCTGCAATTGTGAAAATTAGACCAGTAAGACCAACTCCAATTGAGACTTTCCAAGAATTCCCTGAGATGGGCAGATTTGCACTCAGAGATATGGGTGCAACCATTGCAGCAGGAATCGTCAAGGAAGTTACTGAAAAATACACACCATAGGGCATTATAGATGACTCAAACTGCCCGTGTAAAACTCACTTCAACAAGTCTACCTAAATTAGATGGTGTTTGTGGTGAGATAATGGGCATTGGAAAAAAAACTGGTGTCAAAGTTAAAGGTCCAACTCCACTTCCTGTAAAAAGATTACATGTTGCAACAAGAAAATCTCCTTGTGGCAATGGTACTGAAACTTATGAAAAGTGGGAGATGCGAATGCACAGAAGAATAATCAACATAAATGCAGATGACAAAGCAATCAGACAACTAATGAGACTAAAAATCCCTGATGATGTCTACATTGAATTGTCTTTGACATAGTCTGGTAATGCCTTAAATTATAGAAATTTTGATGATAAACATGGTCGATGAAAACTTTGAAGAAGAAGAAGTAGAAGAGTCTCCTCAAGAGACATTTGATGTAGTTTATTCTTGTTTAAGATGTGGCACAAATGTCTCAAACACAGAACTATCAAGACTACCTGAAATCAAATGTATTTGTGGCTTTAGAGTATTTACAAAGGTTAGACCACCAGTAGTAAAGACTGTAAAAGCTATCTAGTCATCTATCTTTTTTGTAACTGTGTTCTCTTTGCAAATGCGTTCTCATGTCTTCCATATTTGAAAAATTCTTACCACATTCTTTGCAATCGTATGGATTGTCTTTATAGTGAACCACTTGTTGATGAAGCATTAATTGCTCTTGCTTTGAGAATTTAGTTGAACAAATATCACATTGAAATTTTTTAAAAAATCCCATACTCTATCCAAACTCTGCTTTTTTACCATCCCAGCACTTTCTGCAGAGCTGACCGGTCATCTTCCATTTTGGTTTTGGATTGTAACGAATTAAACCCATTTTCCCACCACACAACGAGCAATAGTTTTTCTTTTTACCGTGTTCTTCTTCTTGTTTATCAAAGCAATCTTTGCATAACAGCCCATCCATATCCCACTGCCATCGAGGCTCCCACAAATCTGAAATTTTTCTTGTAGTTCCACACTTTACACATGGCTGTCTTATTGTCGCCTCGTAGAACTGCTTTGTTTTATCTACATGACAGTCGCCACAAAGTGATCCTTTGATATTCCACTCTCTTTTTGGTTTGTGTTTGTGGGTGATCTCTTTGTTACACACAGCACAGTAGGTAGGTTTTTTTGAAAAAAGGCCCATTACACATTGTAAAAATTGTTTATCATATATCTATCTTAAAAATAAAAACAAAAGTAAAAAAATTGTTTACTCGGATAAGATTTTCTCAAGAGCTTGGCTAGTGTTTAACATGCCTTCTCTCTTGGCAAATTCTTCGATCATTTTGTGTTGTTCTTTAGTAAAACAAACAGGCATTGAACGTTTTTCCATGTAGTGGTTTGGCTTCTTTATTTAATATAATTTGCGTTTGGAAACATATTAGATACACAACTCAATTAGATAGAAAATGCCAAAAAAAACACAGATCCTAATCATTGGACATAATACTAATGGTTGCACAGAAGAGCACTCAAAGATTGCATATGAGACTGGGGCAGAGGTTGCAAAATCTGGTAGTGTTTTGATAAGCGGGGGACTGGGTGGTGTTATGCTTGCAGCTTGTAATGGTGCACATGATGCAAACGGGCTGACTGTTGGAATAATTCCACAAAAAGATGCATCTGAGGCAAACGAGTACTGTGATGTTGTTATTCCCACTGGTATGGGATTGATGAGGGATTTTCTTAATTCTCACTCAGCTGATGGAATCATAATAATTGGTGGTGGCTCTGGAACCTTATCTGAAATATGTGCTGCATACATGGACAAAAAACCAATGGTGTCAATAAGAAACATGGGTGGGGTAACTCAGCAATTCATTGACAACTATGTAGATCATAGAAAAAATATCAAGATAATCGGAGTTGATACTCCAAAACAAGCAGTTGATAAAATTTTAGAACTAATTACTGCATCGAAGTAAGCAATTGGTCTGGTTTGTAAAACTCTCCATTGCTCTGTGCAAGCTGATTTAATTCATTTACAATATTGGATATGCCAATTTCTTTTGCAGTATCAAACAGTGGTTTTTTCAATCCCAATCCTAACTGTGCTGCCTTTTCGATTTCTGCAATATCGCTTGCACCGTTAGTTACTAACCATGCTGCATTGTTTAAGATGTTTGCAACAAGTTGTATTGGATTTATTTTCTCAGCTAACTCTTCGGATAATGCAACACGTTCGTACTTGTCATCTGAATACTTGTAAAATCCTTCACCTGATTTTTGCCCTAGCTTTTTTTCATCGAACATTTTTTCTATGGTTGGGTGAGGTAAAATCACTTTCTTATCTCGAAGATGCATCTCTACTGTTGCCTTGTGAATAACATCCATTCCTGTAAAGTCTGCTAATTCAAAAATCCCCATTGGAAAACCAAGTTTGAATTTTACTGCAGAGTCAATCTCTTCAAGTGATGCACCTGTTCTATCTTGTACATAACATGCTTCATGTACCATTGGAATAAACAATCTATTAATGATAAAACCTGGAACATCTTTTCTGCACAATACTGCAGTTTTGTTCACAGATTTCACAAACTCTTGTGTCATGTCTGTGATCTCTTGAGATGTTTTCTCTCCAGGAATAATTTCAACTAATTTCATTAATTGTGGTGGATTGAAAAAATGAATTCCAATAAATTTTTCAGGACGCGTTGTTGTATTGGCAATTTCAGTGATTGGCAACGTGCTTGTGTTTGATGCAAAAATAACATTTGGACCTGCAACTGAATCTAATTCTGCGTACACTTTTTTCTTCAAGTCCATAATTTCTGGAACTACTTCAATTACCATCTCTGCATCCTTCACTGCTTCTTTCAAATCTACGACAGGTGTTATTCTTGAATAAATAGAATCTGCTTCTTGCTGTGTAATTTTTTCTTTGGTTGCTAATTTATCTAAACTCCATTTTATTTTCTCCATGGCTTTATCCAAAAATTTTTGCTCGATGTCTCTTAGAACAATGTTGTATCCTGCAGTTGCAGCAACCTGGGCAATACCATGACCCATTATTCCTGATCCCAAAACGGTGATGTTTTTAATTGACATCAAACAATCCAATTGAACATCCTTTATAATGTATTTCGTATTTTTCTAAAATCCATCTCTCAATGTGTAAACCAACGGTTACAAAAATCCCCTCCAAACTGACTTTGCTATGTTATCGACGACTATTTTTGAGCTAAACTAGTTCATGATTTTACAATCATACAAAATTATTTAGTTTCTTGTCAGTTAGGAATTTTTCATACTGGATAAAATTTTCAATGAGAAAAATAATCACAGTAGTTGAATTTTTTGAGCAATTAAAGTTGATTGTGTCTGTCGTAGAAATTATACCTAATATTCAAAAGCGATAAAGTCATTTTTAATTTGGGGGGAAAAATTTGATTAAATTATTTTTTATTACAATTGCACTTTTTCTAGTATTCTTTGTTGTCACTGAAAATGAATTTGCCTTTTCGCAAAACGATCAGGGAATGAAAATGAATCAGCATCATATTCCAGTTGATGGACTATGTGCACCAGGGTTTGCCTCATTAGGTGACATTTGTGTACTCAACGACAGGTGTGGGCCTGGAGTTTACCCTGGAAAAATTTGCATAATGGATGGAAAAGTCCAACCCTATCTTAGACCTCTGCATCAAGGCCATGCTGGAATTTCAGCTGACAATATTATTTGTGCAGAAGAAATGCAACTTGTTTACAAAACTCATGATGCAACACCATCCTGTGTATATTCTGAATCAGTTGAAAAATTAAAACTCCGTGGATGGCAAACAAGTAAACCTCCAATTGCATGTACACTTGAATATGTTCCTGTCTGTGGAATGGATGGTAAGACATACGGTAACGCGTGTCAACTTCGTGCAGAACATATGGTTATGAATCATTCAGGTGAATGTTCTGAAAAACTTCTAGTAAATGATTTTGAAGATTGTGTTGATGCAGGAAATCCTGTAATGGAATCATATCCAAGACAATGCAGGACAAGTGATGGAACTTTATTTGTAGAAATTATTGAAGAACCAGTTGAATCATTTTCAACTCTTTATGTGGATTCTAATCTTGTAGAGTGCATTGGTGTTGCAAAACAACAATGTATGCTAGTAAAAGAAAACATGGATGAGAATTGGGGATTCTTTTATGATGTTATTGAAGGATTTGAATTTGAACAAGGTTATGTGTATAAATTAAAAATTAAAGTAACAGAAATAAAAAATCCTCCTGCTGATGCTTCTTCATTACAATACTCTCTTGTTGAAATTTTAGAAAAAAACATTGCAAATGAAATGGAGGAGAATAACACTGGAATATTTTCTAAAACATTACTTTACACAGAAAATCCTCCGGTAATTGATGAAATTAAAGGGTATTTTGTAGATGAGATTGCCGATGGCGTATATTGGTTAATTGGTAGTGGTTATCAGGTAATGTTTTTCACTACTGGCAGTGGTGTTATTGTAATTGATGCACCACAACCATTAGGGGAAAAATATCTTCAAGCAATTTCTGAAGTTACCGACGAACCAATTACTCACATGATATACTCTCACTCTCATGCAGACCACACGGGTTTTGCAGGCATGATTTTTTCTGATGATATTGAGTATATTGCACATCAGGATACTGCTGATATTCTGATATCTGAAAATGATCCTAACAGACCAATCCCAACAATTACTTTTGAGGATGAGTATTCTCTTTTAGTTGGAGATACTGAACTTGAACTCTATTACATAGGTCCATTTCATTCAGAGGGGGATATTGTGATTTATGATTCTGCTAACAAAATTGTTATGGCAGTCGACTTATTTCATCCAGGTGCTGCCCCCTATAGGGGATTTGGCGTAACGGTAAATCTTGATGAGCATATCAAAGCACATGATACCTTAATTTCTGATTTTGATTTTGATGTTCTGGTCTCTGGCCATGAAGAGATTTTGGGTACAAAAGAGCATGTTCGGATTGACAAGGAATTTGTCATGTCTGTAATAGACAATACAAAACAAGCTATGGAGGTAGGACCGGAAGATGAGATTATTTCTACATGTGTCAATATGACAGATCAGCAATGGGAAGGAAAACTAGCCGATCTTGATCGGTTTATGTCTGAGCACTGCACTACTGCATATCAATATCTCTTATCACAAGATGAGGGATAAAATGAATCAAAATATCTCCCAAAACTGTCTGTCACTAACAGCTAATACCACATTGAATCATGACAAACCACTCCAACACAACACCAATCTGACCCAATCAGCTGTTTCACCT
>JBMSGE010000034.1:0-12396 GCA_049414205.1 Nitrosopumilaceae archaeon | reverse complement strand
TCTTCAAAATCAAAATAGGCTACTGCCATCTTTGTCTCTACTACTCCATCTGAAATTACATTGTAATCATCATCTAAAATCTGCACAAAAACTCCAGTTCCAGAAAATTCAGGCATTAAAATTCTATAATACCCAATATCCTGACCAGCAAATTCCATTTCAATTTCAGCAGAACCAGACGGCTTTAATGAAAAACTCTCAGAAATTCTATCTCCTTCATTATACACAACTCCTAACCAAGCCATTCCAATTACGGTCATGGCTATTCCTATTTTGAAAATTGATGGCCTCAATTCACAAAAGTGAGAAAATATTTGCCTAATAAGATAATCTAAAGGGCTCGGAGGGCTTCGATCCCTCGACCTGGCGGTTCGAAGCCGCCCGCACTATCCTGACTGTGCTACGAGTCCAAACAAGTAAGAATTTAACAGGTCTAAATATCTGTCTAGACACTTTGAAAGTCTCCAAAAAAGTAGCAGGTGTCGAATATGCAATACGAGACATTGTACTTGCTGCAAGAAAAGTCCAAGAAAAGGGAATGAAAGTTGATTATCTCAACATAGGTGATCCTGTTCAGTTTGGTTTTCAACCACCAGACAATGTCAAAGAGGCTTTAATCAATGCAATAAAAAATGGAAACAACTTTTACTCTACTTCAGAAGGATTACCAGAACTAAGAGAAGAGATTGCAAAAAAAGAAAACGCCAAAGGACTTTCCATTTCAGCTGATGACATTCTAATTACTAATGGAGTATCTGAAGGACTTGACATGGTAATATCATCAATTGTAGAAGAAGGTGATGAGGTTCTCTTACCTGGACCATATTATCCGCCATATGCCTCATACGTCCGATTACATGGAGGAACTCCAATTGAATTTGCAGTAGACTTGAATAATTCTACTCCAGACATTGAAGATATCAAATCAAAGATTACCTCAAAGACGGTTGCAATTTGTCTAATCAGCCCAAATAATCCAACAGGTGTGGTATTCAACGAATCATCACTAAAACAGCTAGTAGACCTTGCAAATCAACACAATCTGTACATTATCTGTGATGAGATATACGACCAAATTGTCTTTGATGAAAAGTTTGTAGGAATTGGCAAAGTAGCAGGAGACTCTCCAGTGATAATACTCAATGGATTCTCCAAAGTCCACTTGATGTCTGGTTGGAGAATAGGATACATTGCATTTAATCAATCACCACAACTTGCAGACTTGCGAGAGAATCTTCCAAAACTTGCAAGAGTAAGAATTGCTACCAACCTTCCAGTACAATATGCCGCGCTAGAATCACTACGTGGACCTCAGGGATACATATCAGACTTTGTCTCTGAATGTAAAAAGAGAAGAGATCTGGTAGTCAAAAGACTAAACTCAATGCCAGGATTGTCATGCTCAAATCCTAAAGGATCGTTTTACGCATTTCCAAAGATTGAGGATAACAAGTATTCCTCTGACAAAGAGTTTGTAACAAAACTTTTGGAATCACAAGGTGTTCTAACGGTTCATGGTTCAGGTTTTGGTGAAAAGTATGGTAGCGGATATTTCAGACTTGTTTATCTTCCAAGTATGGAAATACTAGAGTCTGCGATGAATAAGATAGAGAGATTTGTATCTCAATAACTCCAGACTGAAAACTTTTCAGGGACTATCTCTATAACACAATCAGTATCATCAAGTAATTCTTGGGCAGATTTATTTTTCATATTTTTAAAATAACGCAAAAGAATTTTTGTTGCAATTTTTTTCACCTTTGTCTCTTCTAGTATTAGATTTGCATTTCCCTCCCCCTTTACACCATAAATGTTTGGAGCATTAACTCCAACATCTACACAAAAAGAAACACGTTTGTTTTTCTTGATGTTTTTTGCCTTTTGAGTTCTTGTGTATGTGCCTATGTAGATTTTTTTTGAACTGTACATGTACCATACTGGAACAATATGCGGTGTCTTGTTTTTCCCAACAGTAGCTAGCCTCAAAACTTTTTGAGATTTTAAAAATTCATCTCTTTTGTTCATTTTTTCTAAATCCTAATGCTACGATAACTGCACCTATCCCCATTGTAACAACTGAAATTTTCTCACTGGTAATTTCTTCATTGAATAAAAATTGCACCACAAAGTCTGGACTCCATAAAATTAACTGTCTGACCAAGGTAATTGCTCCAATTACAATAAACAAAACTCCAAATGCTGTAGTTGGGTTTCTGCCCCTGCGATAATAATTAGAACTCATTTAGTTTAGATGATCTTGATTCCTGGATTCTTTATTTTGTTGCGAATCATTGCGTTGAGCAATAATGGCGTTGCAATTTCAGCCATGTAGGATAATTCTCCTGGGCCCAAGTAAATTGGTCTTAGGCCTTGAATTTCATTAATCAATCCATTTACAACTCCAACTGCGTCCTTGTCATCACCACAAACAAAGATGTCATAATCAAGCTCTAGTGTTGGGTTTACTAGCTTTTTCTCAGATATCACATGAAATGCAGAGACAAGTTTTGATTTGTCTTTGATATATTTTGATACGAGTTGATACGAGAATGGTTTGTTTTCTTTTATTGGAATAAACTCAAAGCCAACATCTGTTTTTACCATTGGCACAATTGGGGACACTACAACACAGCTGTCTTTGATTTCAGGTAAAATCTCAGAGCATAATGAATCGATATTCTCATATGGAATTGATAAAACCAAAACATCACTTTCTTTTGCAACTGACAAATTATCATTTCCACTAATTGTTCCATTGATTTGTCCAAAGGATTCTTTTGCCAAATTTGCGTATTCTTCAGCAGAACTTGCAGCTCGTGCTGCATCCCTTGATCCTACAATTACATCATTATTTTTAGACCACCTAAGAGCAAAACCTTTTCCCATACCGCCGGTTCCGCCAATAATTCCCACTTTCATGTTTGTTATCTGACAATGTTATTATTATCTCTATATGAAATCCGATCTAATTGGGCTCTATAATTTTTCTAAGACACGGTCAAGCTAAAAACAACACTGAAAGAATTCTTGCCGGACGTACAGCTGGAGTTCCTTTAACTGATAAAGGACATGACCAGGCAAAAAAAGCAGCTAAATTCTTAGAAGACATGAACATATCTGCAATTTACTCTAGCCCAATTGAGAGAGCAAAAAACACTGCAGAGATTGTAGCAGAACATACTTCAGTTGATGTAAGAATTGATGATCGCCTAATTGAGCTTGACATGGGAAAATTTACTGGCATGCCTTATGATGATATTTTTAACAGTCATGGTAACGTGTTTATGAAATTCTATCGAGGTGAACTTGAGATTGCACACAATGGCGTTGAGACTTTTGCTGATGTTAAAAAACGAGTACTAGGAATAGTTGATCATGTAATTGACAATCATCCCGATGAGAATGTAGTTCTAGTAACACACATGGATCCAATCAAGGCAATGCTTTCTACTGTAGTTTCTCTAAGTCCGGAAAACTTGTTTGAACTAATTATTGCAAATGCTTCACTTAACATCTTTCGAGAATACAAACGAAAATTTTCAGTTGGTGGCATCAACGTAATGCATCCAAGTCGTTTCGATCAGGATTGGTAGATAATAATCTTGAAAACCCTTAAATAGAAATCATAGGTCACGTCAGTCACCGATAATGAGGAATCTACTTGGTCTATTCTTGGTATTGGCAATTTTAGTTATTGTTCCCACAGTGGATCACGTTTTTGCAGCAGGTGATGAGCCTGGTGAGTATCTTGACAGACGAGTTTTAATTTGGAATCTATTCTTTAGAATGATGACTGTAGCATTTACAGTAGGTGCTGTAGTTTCTGGAACTATGATTTGGATTTGCTGGAGATTCAGAGAATCTCATCCAAAAGCAACTCCAACAGAATATGAAAAATCAGGCGAACTTGGAGGTTCTACTTAGATGGGAAATCACTCTAACTGGCCTGAATGGATTTACGTAGGTGTTATTGTTGCCTTAATGTTCTGGGTAGGTGCAGAAGCTTGGAATGTGGAACGACTAGTTGAACATGTACCTGCAGATGCAGAAGTCATTAAAGTAACTGGGGCCCAGTGGTACTGGCAATTCGAGCATGAAGATGGAACAAAAGAAGTAGGAACCTTACATGTAGAAGCAGGCAAAGCATACAAGTTTGAAATTCATTCTATTGATGTTAATCATTCCTTTAACATTCATGATTATGTAGTCTTAATGGATGCAGTTCCTGGAAGAGTTAACACTGTTTGGTTTGCCCCTGACAAAGCAGGCGAACATGATATTCAATGTAGAGAGTATTGTGGATTAATTCATTATAACATGCGTGGAAAATTAATTGTGGAGGAGCCCTCAACATGATGCTAACGCTTTTAACCAAACTTTATTCGATTATTTGCGAGGTAGATAACTAATGGTACTAGAACTTCAAAAACCACGTCCAATCTGGCAAATAATGTTCTCAACACATCACACAGATGTAGGTTTACTCTATCTTATCATGTCAATAGCATTTTTGTTCATGGGCGGCGCTCTTGCACTCTTAATTCGTGCAGAATTGTTCTTCCCAGGAGCACAAATGATTGCAGACTCTATGACATTTAACAGAATTTTTACAGTTCATGGAACTACTTTGATCTTCTTGTTCTTACTTCCAAGTGCATCTGCAGTTGGTAACTACTTTGTTCCAATAATGGTAAGATACAAGGATATGGCATATCCAAAACTTAATGCAATTGCATTTTGGATGATTCCACCAGGTGGTGCTCTTATCTGGTTGGGCTTTGCTGACTTTACTTGGTATGCAACTCCACCATATTCTATCATCAGTGCACCAGGTCCAGCAGCTGACATGTGGATATTTGGATTAAAGATTTTAGGAATTTCTTCTGTTCTTGGCGCAATTAACTTTGTTGTAACTATTTTGAAATGTAAGCATCCAGACATGTCCATAGGTCAAGTCCCATTATTGGCTTGGTCCTTTTTGTCCTCATCATTAATTGTTCTTGTTGCAATTCCAACATTTGCAGCGGCTCTTTTGATGCTACTAACAGATAGGTTAGGAGTTACAGGATTCTTCAACCCTGCCATGGGTGGGGATCCAATCGCATATGCCCATCTGTTTTGGTTTACATTCCATCCTGAAGTCTATGTTTTGGTTATTCCAGCAATCGGAATGATGTATGAAATTATCCCAAGATTCTCCAGAAAACCAATCTTCAGCAAATCCTCCGGAATCTTTGCATTTGTTTTACTATCAATTGTTGGCTTTTCATCATGGGCACACCACATGTATGCAACAGGAATGACTTTCACTGAAAAAACAGTATTCATGATAGGAACTCTTGCTGCTGTACCTGCATCTGGCATGCACGTATTCAACTTTGTAGCAACCATGTGGAATGCACGTATCAAATTCCTAACACCAATGATGTGGGCAATTGGAGGCATTGCCTTGTTCTTCTCAGCAGGAGCAGGTGGTGTCGCTAATGCTGCAATGCCATTGGACTTTACTACACACGATACCTATTGGGTAGTTGGTCACTTCCACCTATTTGTAATGGGAACAATTGCATTTGGTACAATTGGATTCATCTACTACATGTTCCCATATGTAACTGGAAGACTTTACAACGAAACAATGGGTAAGGTTCACTTCATTTTGTCTTTTATAGGAACAATTTTGGTATTCTTCACTCAACACGTACTTGGATTATATGGAATGCCACGTAGAATCTTTGATTATCCTGCAATTCCAGAATGGGTTGCAATGAACCAAATTGCTACAGTAGGTGCAATGATTATTGGTGTAAGTATGGTAATATTCTTGATAAACCTAATTCACAGTGCTGGAAAAGGAAAACCAGCAGACATTCACGACCCATTTGGACTTGGAGGCAAATACTACTATCCATTTGAATCCAAGAACCCACACCACTAGGAGATAATGAAAGATGAGCGAAACTGAAACTGTATACCGAACAACTCCTGCAAGAACAGGAAAAATGATGATAATTATGCTAGGAATTTGTATCGTAGGTGGTGCAATCTTCTTTGGAATGTGGGATTACTGGATATCACAACCACCCCCAGTTGCAGCAGCTATGAGTGGTGCAGCAGATCATGATGCACCTGCAGTAGCTACAGGCCAGACAATTACAGTTGATTTGAATTTTGTTCAATCTGAAGATGGATTTAGTGATTTAGCATTTAATGCATTAACTGGGGAACCAGGACACAATCCAACAATTAATGCCGCAGTTGGCGACAAAATTGTTTTCAATGTGAAAAACCAGGATGGAGGCTTCCATGCATTTGGAGTTACTGCTGACGAAGAAGGATTTGCAGGAATAATTCCCGGAAGTGAGGTTGCAAGCGCTGCAAGCCCACTCAAAGAAGGCGAGTCAGATTCATCTGAATTTGTACCAACCGAACCTGGAACATACTATTACATCTGTACAGTACCAGGTCACAGAGAATTGGGCATGGTTGGAGAAATTATTGTTGGTGATTCTGCAGCTCCAGCACAAGCAGCTGCACCAACAGGAGTTAGCCATGACTTTACAGTTGACTTTGTAGAATCTGAAGATGGATTTAGTGATTTAGCATTTAATGCATTAACTGGGGAACCAGGACACAACCCTGACTTTGTTGTTAGTTCAGGTGATGAGGTAACCTTTACTGCTACAAACATGGGCAAAGGATTCCATGCATTTGGAATAGTTGCATCACCTGATGACTTTAACAACTCTTTGTGGGGTTCAGAAATTGCCTCTTCAGCCGCACCACTAAAAGCTGGAGAATCTGGTAGTACCACATTCACAGCAGGTGCACCTGGAACATACTATTACATCTGTACAGTACCAGGACATGCTGCATTAGGAATGCAAGGTTCATTTATCGTAGAATAAAATTGGCAATTCAATATCTTGCTCTTTCAACTCTAATTGTTCTATACTCTCTAATGTTCGTAGGGGGATATGTCTCAGCTGCAGGACTTGGATTAACTTGCCCTGAATGGCCTTTATGTCCTGACGGTATTATGCCTGGTGAGGAATATCTTATTGAATGGATTCATAGGCTAGTTGCAGCAACTACTGGGACACTAGTTCTTGCAACCGCAGTAGCAAGTTGGATGAATAAGAAGGCCGACAAAAAAATCAAATTCACAAGTACTTTTGCAGGAATACTTGTAATGGTACAAATCACCTTAGGTGCTGTTGTGATTGATACACTACTTCATGCAGTCTTAGTGGCAATTCACTTAGGTTTTGGAATTCTTTTGTTTGCAATGGTTTTGCTAACTACTTTGTTTGCATTTAGAATATCAAAATCTACTATCGAAGCTAAGACCTAGATTTGGGTTTTAGTTTATTTGGGAAATAAATGTAAATTATAACACCTAACATCGTCAAAGCTCCAATTATTATTGCGATAAAGAAAATTTGCCCAAAGGGACTCTGAGTTCCCATGTTAAATGTATAAGTCAAAACCCCTGGATTTCCTTCCATATCATACAAATCAACTCTAACTATATGATTTCCAGATTTTTCCCAAATGTATTCATGGTCTACATGTGCACCTTGGTATGACTTTGGAGGAATTGCATCAATTTGCTGCTCATTGTAAAAAAATCGTATTCCCATAGTAAAACCATCAACTTCCTCAAAGTCCGAATCAGTCACTCGAACCAAAATCGTGGAGGGCTCTCCGATCTGTGGAAATTCTGGCAATGTTGCAACCTGAACTCTGTATCCACCCAAAAATGATTCAGCAGAATTAAACATAGAATGAGCAAAAGCCTCAGAAGCAACAGGCACCACAATTAAGACCACAAATATCATCAAAACAATTGATCGCAAATTTACCAATCTATTTACTGATATTTTCCCATGAATATAGTGTTAATCAATTTGGTTAGGAAAATCTTCAAAACCTTTAAATCCTTATTGGCAAGAAACAGATTCGTTGACTGTCGTAAGTAAATCAATCGATATTAAAACACCAGTAGAGAATGTCTTTACCTATTTTGCAAGACCAGAACATGTTTCTGATCAAATCAAAAATGATTCTGTAGGAATGACTGTAATTCCAATGGATATCAAAGATGGAATGGGTGTAGGAACAACCTTTAGAGTAATTGGTGATTTTAGCGGCAAGCGCTTAGAATGGGATTGTGAAACAACAGAATTTATCAGAAATGAGAAAATCTCTGCAAAGCAATTCGAAGGACCATTCAAAAGATGGCAAATTACCAATGAATTCAAATCACTTGGTGAAAATCTAACTAGAGTAACTATGACAGTAGATTATGAAATGCCATTTGGTCCACTAGGATCCATTTTAGACAAGGCAAAGTTTGCAAAGTCTGCAGAAAAAGGCATGGAAACTGCACTCTACAATGTTAGAGGTCTACTTGAAGGAAATGGTTCTATTCCAGTATACATCACACTTGATGCATACCAAAAACTACTTGCCGAAAAGAAAAAGATGAATGATGTACCAGTTTCAACTGTACTAACTGCAATTTTAGAAAAGTACAATGAAGTTGAAGCAACTGCACAAAACTAAATTTTATTTTATTTTCAAATCTTAAGATTAATAACAACACTAGGATCAGCTAGATTTGTGGGTCTATGGCGCAGCCAGGTAGCGCACCGGACTCTTAATCCGGTTGTCGAGGGTCCGAATCCCTCTAGACCCGCTTTTTTAGTTTAAAATTAAAAAAATAATTATTTTTCAATTGAGAAATCTTCTAAATCAATCTCAAATTCTTTTGGTAAACCTTCCCACCAACTCGTCATGATCATTTCAGTAAATTTTGGTTTATAGATCTTTCTAACTGAAATTTCAGATGTAATTTGTTATTCCAGTTTCTTCAATAAGGTGAATCTGATTTTTTCAGGTTCTATATCTTCATGCATATCCACATCGCTGATAACCTTGACTTTGTAATTGCTCCATCGTTTGAGCATGTTTCTTTTCCTAAAAACGTCATCAATTTTTGATTCGGATTCATCATATGCCTCACAATTTACAACGTATCGTTTTGCCACACGATACATCTCAGATACCCCCTTCTCAAGGTCCTCATCAGATAGACAATTCAAAAATTTATGGGTAAAAATAATATCAATTGAGGAATCAGAAAACGGCAAATCAGTAATTGAGCCTATCTTAAAGTCAAATTCTGGACTTTTCTTTTTGGCAAATTCCAAAGCCATATCATTCAAATCAACTCCATGTACCTCAAATGTATCTGGAAATAGTCTCAAATCAACTCCAGTACCACATCCTACCTCTAACACACTTGCGCAGCGCAATGAAGTTGTTAAATCTCTGATAAATTTTGCAAACTCTTCATTGTATCGAGATTCATTTTCTTTGGCATAGTTATCCCAATACTCTTTGTCATAACCCATGTGATTTCTTTTGTACTCCTGTATTTGTTGCTTAGTCTAATGTTGACACTTGCAAGGAATCATTTTTGTATCAAACGTGCAATCATGAGGTCCATCTGATCTTCCATCTATTGGAATCTCTTTCATACAGTCTTCATGTCTGCCTTTTCTGCAAAACCAACAAACCTCATCTGTATCCCCTGAGGCACAAGAATCCATAGAATCACTTGCAGAATTGTCTGTAAAAAGCTTCTCAGTTAAAGAAAGGTCAACCATGGCAAGAATCTTTCATCTTGTGCCATAACTACATCTGTAAATGATTTTTGTAAGGCTTTGGTAATTTTGCCCATCTTTCCATTTCCTATCTTTATCTTATCGACTTGTGTAACTGACTTTACTTCAGCTGCAGTTCCTGTCATAAAGATCTCATCTGCATTGTACAGGTCATCTCTTTCAAGATCTCGCTCAATTACAAATCCTCCATTCTCTTCAATAATCTGAATTACGCTATCTCTTGTTATTCCTTCTAGTCCTCCTGCAGATAATGGAGGTGTCTGAATCACATCATCTTTTACAACAAAAATATTCTCTGCACTTCCTTCTGCAACTTTACCTTGCCAATTTAGCATTATTGCCTCATCATATCCATTCTCAAGTGCTTCTACTCTAGCTAGTGCGGCGTTTGAATAATTTGGAGCAGCTTTTGCCTGCATTGGCTGGGATCGTGAATCAATCTTAATCCAGCTTGATACTTTACATTTTGCACCTGAAAATTTACCTGCCTTTGATTCGCCCATAGTCCATTCCCAACAAGCAATAGATACATCCACTTTGTTTTGAGTTGGGGTAAGGCCCATTGTTCCATAACCATAGTATGCAAGTGGTCTGATGTAGCACTCCTTTAGTCCACTTGCCTTTACTGTTTTTAGAATTGCATCTGAAATTTCTTTTTTTGAAAACTCCATCTTCATGGAATACAATTTTGCTGATTTGAAGAATCTCTCTACATGTTCTTCTAGTCGAAATACGGCAGGTCCTTTTTCAGTGTTATAGCATCTAATTCCTTCAAATATTGAGGTTGAATAATGTAAAGCATGAGTTAAAACATGAACCTTGGCATCCTTGAATGGGACTAATTTTCCATTCATCCAAATCTTTCCAGTTTCTTTCATAGGAGAGCAAAAATACTATGCTAATTTAAAGAATTATCTTTTTTTGGTATATTTTACCTACAAACTAAATATTCGGCAAAAAGAAACTTAGTGTATGAATTGGACTTTTGGCTTTATTGGAATAGCATTACTGGTAATTGGGTTAGTTGGTCAGGCCTTTGAGATGCGAAATATTAGGATGGCCACGTATCGTGATGAGGAATTAGCATCACCTAATATTTTTACAAATAAGAAAAATTTCAAGTGGTATGCAATAATTGGAGCAGGCATAATCTTTTGGTATGTAGCTGAGCGTACGTGAATGATTCTATATAGATCAGCTCTAAATACTAGTAAGCAGTACTATAGTTATCGCGTGTTGTGGGAAACGCCGGACTAACTCTAGATAAAGGTCCAAGAACAAACCCAACATGGCGCTACAGGTGTAAACCCGTAGGGCCAATTTCACTTAATTAAACAAAGTTAATCTTTGATTTCTCTGCATGAATTGCACATATTGCTTTGCTGATATTGTCATCAGAATCCTCAACAACAATAATTATTCGTGAAGTTTCCTCCTGTGCATCCATATTCAAAATGTTTAATCCTGCTTCACCAATTTTGGAGCTGGTCCTTGATGCAACTTGTTGAACCCTCCACATCTCATCTCCAATCAATGTGATGACACCTCTGTTGTAAGTTATTGTAGCTAGAGGATCAAAAGCTAGAAAATATTTTTCATTTCTCTTTACATAATCAGCATCCAAAAACAACATTCGGGAAAACTCTGTTCCATCTTTTGTAAATGGTGATAAAATGATAAACTCGCTGTATCTTTTGTCTTTCTCAAGTGATGTTAGCAATTTCTGAATAGAACTTGTTTCAATTCTAAATATCGCACAATTTTTCTTTCCTGTTACAATTTTGATTGGATGCCCCTCTTTTTTGTCAGGACTTCTCTTGATTGTTGTAACTTTGGATGGGTCTTTCATGTTTGTGATAATTATTGGAACTTCAACTCCGTTTTCTAAGATCTCTTTTATTGCAATAGGATCTAAAATCTTCATTCCAAACATACCTGCCAATCTTGCCTCATTGTAAGATAATTGATTCACTTCGCTCAGATCTTTTTCAACAATTTTGGGATCAGCTGAGACTACGGCACTATCTTTTTCAAAATCAATTTTTGTATCGTAAATTTTGTGAAATAATATTCCAAGATCAGCTGCTGTTCTATCTGATCCACCCCTCTCATAAGTAGTAGTTATACCGTCTATCGTTTTTCCTATAAATCCGCCAATAGTTACAATCTCATTTTCTTCTACCAATTTTGCAGTGTAATCTAATCTTGATCTTGATTCAGAGGCAAGAAAATTGGTTGATTCTATGTTGTTATCTGTGATTATTGGCCAATTCTCATAATCTACAGTATCACAGGTCATTCCGTTGCTTTTTAGGATAAAATTCATCACATGAGACATCAAAATCTCTCCTGTGAATGCAAGGGCCTTTGAGCGAATCTCATCGGCAAATTCTCGCTTATCTCTGGCCACATCTAGTGCATTTTGCGCATTTTCAAGGCAAGATTTGATAATCTGTTGGCATTTTTCCTTGTTTTCTGAACTTACCAACTCTAGAATCTTTTGATAACAAGATTCTACAATATCTAAAGAAGCATTTTCTCCCTTTTCCACACGTCTTCCTTGCTCTAAAATTACATCAGTCAAAGATCTTTTTTGACCTTCAAAAATAGTCAGAGGTGCTGAAAAAACTGCAATTACCTTAGAGTCTTTTTTTAAATTATTAATTCTCTCAACAATTACTGGAACAGATATTCCATCAGGACCAAT
>JBMSGE010000033.1:0-12401 GCA_049414205.1 Nitrosopumilaceae archaeon | reverse complement strand
TTAATCTGCAAAAGAGGCTACCTGCACATAGGGATCAAACAACGAGATGAAGGTTTTTGCATCTTCTATGTCACCTTCCACAATTACCTTTCCTTCAGATACAGAATTTTCAAATGTTTTAAGACCTGCCAGTGTTTCTTTTAGAACTGAAGCATCAACAGTAAATTTAACATCCAAATTATCTTTTAATCCATCTTTGAAGGCTGCTATGTTGTTTCGGATATGAAATGTATAGGATTCATCGACATCTGGAAGAACAACGCCGACTATCATGTCAATTCCATCTGCCTTTAGAGGATCAAGTCTTGTTGGGGCTTGCTCCAAAAGTATCTTGATTGGAGTTCCTGCAATTTGGTCCGGATCCCCTACTGTCAGGGCACTTGGGTCAACAGTGATTTTTCCCTCCAATGCCAGTGCATCTGTAAGATACCAGTTTCTTCCACCAGAACTATGAGCTTGTTGCCCTAAAACACGCAAGGCATAGGCCTTTAGCAATTTTGCTTCTTCATTGCTAGGATCGGTTTCAATCACATAGGTTGCAAGTTCTGCTGCCCATTGATACTCTCCACCATCTATTGCATTTCTAACCATCTGGATTGTTTTGGAAATTCCTCCAAATCCTTCTACGGTTTTTTGTGAACGCTCCTCAAAGCTAATTGCATTTAGATAAGTAGAATCACCCTCAAACCACCCAACATTTCCGCTAACAATTCCCCTAACATGCCATGCTCTCTCACCATACCTTTCTTGAAGCCAGGGATGGTCCTGCAGGTGTTGCGGCAATTCAATCATGTGTGCCAATTCATCTTCTGTATAGCCTTGGTTGATGCCCCGAATTGTTTGGTCATACAGATATTGAACTGCATCATGTGTGGATGTCAACACATCTCTCACATTTTCAGTTCCAGAAACTGGCCTAGTATGAGAAAGAAGCAAGTATTCTGCCTCAATGTCAATCATGACATCTAGACTTGAAATCCATGCTTTAACATCTCTATAACTTGAACCTCTTACGCTATACAGGTTTGGCCATAGCTCGTAAAGTACTTCACCGCCTTGTAAGACACCCATTTCTGGAATCCAAACAATAGTTTCATCATTTGTTTCACTTGGTACATTGATTAGTGTCATTTCCAATCCGGCAACTTCAATGTCTAGCTTGTCATCAAATGTTATGGTTGGAGGAAGGAATGCAGATGTTACATCACCTGATTCTAGAAATGGTCCAATCCCCGCACTAACAAATCTGTCTGGCCCTTCTGAGGGAAGTAAGACACCATAGTAGGATATTCCACGAGTTGCAATAAGACTGGCCAACTCACCACTCTCATGATAGTAATTATCCAACAAAGTTTCATGTGCATAAATTTCTAAATCATCACTTGCTTCCTCAGCAAATGCACCTGCACCGTTAACATGGTCCGGGTGGGAATGAGAATAAATTATTGCTTTAACTGGCTTGTCAGTAATCTTTCTAAACTCTGACATTACCTCTTTTGCGGCTTCATATGATGTCATTGCATCTATTATGATAATACCGTTATCTCCTTCTATCATTATGGAGTTTGCCAATCCATAGCCTATTGCAACATATGCACCATCAGTAACTTTGGTGACTGTTGGTGGCCAAAATTTTTCTGTGTGAGCATCAAAGTCCGGATTTACTGGAGGTTGATCAGGGTAAGGGGGAATCTGAATTACGGATGGTTTCGTTGCGTCTTGAGGTATTGTTGGGTTGGATAAAATTTCTGGGACAGGCTCTCCGATAATTGTTCCAATACCTAAATCCTCCCATCTTTTAGCAGTATCTTGATCAATGCAAATAGAAGCAGGGTTTGTTGACCGCGTTACTTCTATCTCTCCTGAAGGACAAGATAATTCTTCAGAATATGAAGGAAGAACAGGCGTGATTCCAATTGAAAAGATGAGTGGAATTAATGCAAAAAGAAGGATTTTCCGAGAGGCCCGAATCAACACAAATTTTTGAAAGGAGTAGAATTTAAAGAATTACGTCCGATTAAATTTTGATGAATTCATTATCAATTAACCATTGAATACTTTTGAAAAACTCCTCATCAGATATCTGATGCTGACTCCACCATCCAGCATTGTTCCTTAGCCATGAAGGCAATTCCGTTTCGAATTCACCTGCAGATGACTGGTTTTCAGGTATTCGAATAACATCATTCTGTATTAGATACTCCAATCCCTTTACAAAATCTTGATCAGAGATTTGAGTTAGCGACCACCATTTGGCAATGTTTTTTATCCAATCAGGAATTGTAGATGAATCAGGTTCAAAGACTATTGCAGGAAAATCAAGATTTGAGAATATCCCCCCTCCTAAATTTTCAAATCTAATTGTTATTGGGCCCGAAACATTTTCAGGTATTGAAAAACCTAATTCCGTTGTTTTTGTTATTGGATCAGTTGACAATCCACTTGTATGAAAAATTTCTTCATCGCCATGAAGGATTGTAAAATGGTATTCAGTGGGTTTGGACATATCCTTTGTAAAAATATCCAAAATTTCAATAGAAAATTTCGCCTCAGAGCCAGATACAAGTTGTTCAGGCTCCCAATCCAGATTAATTCTGTACCTTCCTCCGTTTGTAATAGAACTGTAGGGTGCATCAGTGTCTGTCGGAACAAAATGATATTCTAAAACCGAAGGTCTGTTTTCTTTTTCATCTTTTAATTTTTCAGATAATTCATTTAGTTTTTCCCAATCAGTTACAATATGTACTTGGATTTCATCTTCTAGGGCAAAATCTACATTGAATACACTTTGGGTTTGGTCTATTCCGTTAATGTATGCTGAAAAATTCTCATATCTCAAATCTCCAAATGTTCGTGGGATGAGAATTTCATTGTGGATAAAAAACTGGTCTTCTTTTTCATGTTCAGGCCAAGAGTATGGCATCATAAATGATATTCCTCGCGATTGTGAGTCATAATTGAACCCATACGGTTTGTCATAGTATCCAATCAGTCCAAATTCCTGCTTGCCATAGTTTGGGTCATTAATTTCAAAGAATTCACTTGAGGGAAAAGACAGTCCAGACTCAAATACAATTGGTTTCTCTAATTTTTGAGAAAAATCACCCGCAGTGAGAATCTGAATTTCAAAATAAAATAATCCTCCCGGGATTTCAGAGTTTAACAAATTGGGAATGTTTTGAATCTTGGCATTTCGTAAACTGTTTGGATCATCTAATTCGGATGTCCTTTCCTCTACATTGGAAAAAGACTTTGAATCCATGTTCATGTCAAGAATTAACAAGCCATCTGTCTGAAATTCATCCTCAAAGATTTTTTCACCAGAGGAGTAAGCTTTGATCAGGAAAGTTGTTTCTTTCACAAGATCTTTTGTTTCAGAATCAGTCAATTCAAGGTAAATCTCCCTATTGTTTTTCTCAGTAGGAGATGTGGTGGAATATAGATTTAGAGACAATCCTTCTCCAGAAAGAGTTTCGCCTTGAAGAAATTCTGAAGTTAATCCATGTCCAAAAGCATAATCTGCAGTAAAGATCAAACCTGTAAATGCAAATAAGATCAGAATGAGATTGATTTGATTTGGCAATTCAGATTATTTTTTGAATTCTTCTAATAACGATTCCATATCAAGGGCGGAATCTTCAACCCAGTCAGAGATAAAGTATCGCCTTTCTTCCAATGGAATGTCTGCATTTCCTTCTGGAATTCTTGGCATGAAATCAAGTTCCACAATCGCTTGTCTCACCACAATTCCTTCTGGAGTGATATTGAAAGTAGTTAAATCCTGAGCAAGAACATAGGGTCCATGATATGTTGTTCTTATATCCTCAAAATGTAATGGGACTGTTTCAGGAGTTACATAGGTGTGGTAACCCACGGCAACTCGAGGCTCAGTTAATTCGAATATAACTCCTGCCCAGGATGGCGGAGTGTGGATTTTTTCAGTGACTGTTTTTGCCACATCAGGATTCATTCCCCAAAGCTCTACTACCTGGCTTGCACTAAGAAAAGTTTCATGAATTGAAATATCTACATCCTGGGTATTTTCAACATAAAACTTGTTTGGCTTTGTATCACTTGAAAATGCAAATGACAGTTCATTCCAATCCAGCCTATAACTTACTGCGCCATCCAGTCCGTGTATAGCAGGAAATGCGGTTATCTGGACATCGTTTTCATCATAAACTACATGTGTCTTGGTCCAATCAAATTCGTGGACGTTAATTACAGCACCAGCAGTAGGTGCAACGCCTCTTCTGTTTTCGTAATCCCATTTGTATGCTTCAAGCAGGTTTTCTGCAAATGATTCAGTGCCCATGGAGTGATCAGCTCCGTTTGGGCCATACAATTCGATTGGAACTATTCTTCCAAATGGAACGCCTGCAGCCCACAGCATGTCAAGGTCGCCGACATGATCAGTATGCAAGTGGCCTACAAAGATCTTGTTTAGTACATCAAGAGGAACTTCAAGGGCTCCAAGTCTCGAAAGGGAGCCCCCACCAATATCAAAAATAAACTTGTCACCGTTTCCCAACTCAACTAAAACACATGGAGAGCTTTGACTGATTGTTGGAAGGGGCATAGATGTCCCACAAAAAGTTACACGCATTTCATCATCAGATAGTTTTTCTCCCGGCGTGAAAAACTCAGGATAATCCTTAGGATTATCAATTATCGGAGTGGCAGTTAGGGCATGCTTTCCCCCCTCCACCAAAGTCTTAAGAGTCAATTCAGTCGCAAAATTAATTCCCTCGTCTTTAGTTTCTTCTAACTCGGCGAGGTCTTTCATCATTTCAGCACCAGAGACTACAAGATTGCCATTTCCAGGCTCAGATTTTACCAAAATTTCACCCAAACCATACTCTTCCCATCTTTCAGCAGTGTTCAAATCGACACATACAACATCGCTTGTGTGAACCCTCATTACAGCAATTTTTTCTCCTCGACATTGCTCGTCATCAAAGCTATTGGTGTTTGAATAAGATGTTTCTAGTGAATCAGGACAACCATCACCATCTCTGAATTCATTGATTGTTTCTTTTTCATCAGGACACGCATCAATCGAGTCAGGAACAGAATCATTATCAGAGTCTTTTTTCATGTCAGTGGTTTGTGCAAATTTTTCTGGGCAACCGTCATCATCAAGATAATTATTGAATGTTTCAGGGAGATTTGGACAATTATCAATTCTATCTTCAAAGCCATCCCCATCAGTGTCAGGAAATTCATATTTTGTTTTCTCTTCAATTACAGTGTCAGGACATCCATCTTCGTCTTCGAATTTGTTAAACGTCTCTGAGATTTGAGGGCATTGATCATCTTCATCTAAAATACCGTCATAATCCCGGTCAGAAGCCCGTAATGAATACGCATCGTCAGTAAGAACAGTAAAGGAAAAACTAAGAATCGAAAACACAGTAATTGTTGCGATCATTGAATTTAATTTTTTAAATTTCATTTACCTTGTTTTTTTTATACTGTTTAATAAGATAATGCAAGTTTTCAGATTCGAGTAATCAAAAAGTAAATTGCAAATCCTGTCAAAAATAAAATCCCTGCAAAACTCAAAATTTTCAACCAAACAGAAGGTTGTGAATTTTTGTCAAGATATTTTCCGGTAACCAGTCTGAGATTAATTACTGCGATAACTGGCGCGATCAAAAATGACAGAACTGTTGCAAAATCAACTATCTCACGGAGATTTCCTGCAAATTGTAAAACTACAATCAGAGAACCTGCTAAAATCACAAAAAGAAACAGGATGTAAAATGACCTGAATTTTGTGCGTATTACCTCCTCTTTTTTGGTGAAAATCAGCTCAACTGTACGCTGAAGAGATCTAGAATAGCCATCAAATACTGCTAGAATTGTTCCAAACATTACTGCAAAAGCAGCTGCTGCAATAATCAGATAACTCCATTGTCCTATTGTTTGAGTATACAAAGTCACAACCATGTGGGCAAAATCAGCATTGTTGTTTGGCAATTCCTCCCCTGAGCCAAAAAATATGAAGGCACCAAGAGTCACAAACATTGTTGCCAAAATTGCAGTAATGGTATAAGCTAGTCTAAACTCAAACAGGGTCTCTTTTAGTTTTGGTCGATAGTTTGTTTGTTTCATTCTCTCAAGTGTCCACAGACTATTCCAGCTTGACAAGTCAAGTGCAGTTGGCATCCAACCCATTAATGCAAGCAAGAAGAAAATTCCAGAGCTTGTCCAGAGTTCTTTTGGCATGAAATCTTCTGTAGGTTGGATAGGACCATTCCACAATACCAACAAGAATGCACAAACAGTAGAAACTAACAAAACTATTGCGACGATTTTTATCAAACTATCCAATACATGATACTTCCCTATTGCAAGAATTATCACACATATTCCAAAAAGCAGTATTATTGTCCATTGCCCTAAAAATTCCAAACCAAAAAGATTCTCAAAGAATCCCGCAGTTACAAACCCAACGGCCCCTGTTATAAAAAACATTGAAGCTATAGTAATTAGAAAATACATCCACAGAACTGGTTTTCCTAACTTTTTGTATCCATCAATAATGCTTGTTTGAGTTACATTAGCATAACGAGAACCGTATTCAAAGAAAGGATACTTTAGTAGACTTACTACAATTACAAATCCCAATAACAATAATCCATAGTCAGCACCTGCTCTAGTTGACTGAACCAAATGAGAAACGCCAATGGCAGTGCTTGCAAACAATATTCCAGGCCCAGCAGTTTTGGTGAAGCTCGAAATTCTAAGATTCAATCTATGAATTTTTTGTGCTGAAAGAAGTAGATAAAGCCAACATTTACTTTAATTCCAGGCACAGGATCTGTAACCTCCTCGCTTAGCATCATTTTATAGCCGTCTTTGGTAATCTTGTCGAATTCTTTGAAAAATTCGTCTTCATTTCCTTTTTTTCTCACAAGTATTGCTGTGGCCTCGGTTTTGATTTGAACTACTTTTTTTGATTGAATAAATTTTTTTAAATATTTAGAATCTTTTTTCATGTATTCTAGTTGATCTTTAATAGATCCACTTGTATCCTGAACTTTATCTTTCAGACCCATTTCAACATTCAACCAATTTTGATTTACTTAAACTTGGTTTAATTTTGCAATGAACTCTAAAGATTTTTGTGTCTAGCTTTCACAGATTACCTGACTTGTTTTACCACCGGTGTACAAGTGGAGTAATGCATCAATATCACATTCAGAGATGTAAGGTGCGGGAGTTTGAATTACAGGATACATCAAGTCTTCAGGAGCTGTTGAATGTGCCAATCCAGTTACATGACCAAATTCATGTCGAATTATGATTTCCATGTGTTCATTAGATAATTTATCTGCCTCATAGATTGTGACAAATGAACGCAAAATTGTGCTCTCCTCATCATTTACCATAGAGTTTGTAACGCCAGACAGTCCCTCACCGCTTTTTGAGTTTGTAAGAGTTATGATAATGTCTGCATCGTCCTTATCAGTAAAAGAAATATCCAAAGAATTTTCAATTCCACGTTTTTCTCGTATGTAGTCGACAGCTCCCTTCCACCCTATCCAATAAGTGGAGGTCCCTTCATCTCCTTTGTACACTAGTTTATTGTCAATCTCTATTGTTTCAGTGGAAAGAATTGCTCGTTTTACTGCATCGATTTTTTCTTTAGGATAGTTATTTTCTCCAACAATTTGAATTTCAATTTTGTCTCGAGGCTGCCATGCATACCAGGTCTCCATTGCATCTCCTTTTAGATTTTGAACAACGTATGATGTTTTGAGAGGTTTGGTTTGCGCATTTTCCTCAATAACACTGACTGTTTTTTGCACTGCTAAAAAGTCCAAGGCAAAGCCAAATACCACTAGACCTATCACTATTATGATTAGAATTTGCATATTTCGAAGTGATTTTTTTAATTTTGTATAGTCATCCAATTTTCAAATTTTCTCCACATCAACATAAATAATAGATTGATAAAAACACATCATTGAAAATTATGCCTGAATTACTATCAAAGAAATATTTTGTACTTTATGGATTGATTCCTTTACTGATGTTTAGCTTTGCAAGTTCTTATGGAGAAACGCCTTCACCCTTGGAGCAAACTAAACAAGGAGTTCCGGCAAATGAAGTCGCATGTAAAGAAGGACTAGTCTTAATGGTAAGAGAGTCAGGAACACCTGCATGCCTTACTGCTCCTAGTTACCTAAGATCAGTTGACAGAGGTTGGGGAGTAGCAGACCTTGATTTGCTTCAAAGTCATCCTGAACATGTAGATGCAATCATATCTGCAGTAATGCAAAACCGAGAGCTAAGAGAGCAAGTAATTGAAAGAATTGCAGCCAATCCAGATGTTATTGAGAAGATAAAAAATAATGAGAGAATGATGAGCGTACTTGAAGGAAAAGGAATGCCAAATCAAGGACAGGCCGGTGCACAGATGGGAGGAATGTTTGGCTCAACTGAAGCAGGAAAACAAATGGAGCAGGCAATGTCAAGCATGGGATTTAACATGGGAGGAGATTCCAAGATAGGAAACATGATGGGAAAGATGGTCGATAAAATGATGCCAAATGTTATGCAAGGTATGGAAAATTCACCATCCATGGGCGCACAAATGCGAACAAGCGATAACCTGATGGGAAAACTCCTCAAGTAAATTATTTTTGATATCTAAAACATCCAACAGTATGATCATTTACCATTCCGATTGCCTGCATTAATGCATAGCAGATTGTAGGCCCTACAAAATTAAACCCACGTTTTTTGAGGTCTTTGCTCATATTTTCAGAAATTTCAGTAGATGCAGGAAGGTCTGATAATTTTTTGAATTTGTTTTTGATTGGTTTGTGATTCACAAAGCTCCAAATGTATTTGTCAAATGTTCCAAATTCCTCCTGAACATTAAGAAATTGCTTTGCGTTATTTATTGCAGAATTTATTTTGAGTTTGTTTCTGATTATGGATTCATCTTGGAGAAGTTTGGAAATTTGTTTTTGATTAAATTTTGCAACCTTTTTTGCATCAAAATTTGCAAATGCTTTACGATACCCTTCTCGTCTTTTCAATATAGTTACCCATGAAAGTCCAGCTTGTGCACCTTCCAAAATTAAAAATTCAAATAGTTTTGCATCATTATGTTCTGGTCTACCCCATTCCTTATCATGGTAGGAAAGATTTGGCTCGTCTGATGCCCACTCACATCTCTTTACCATGTATAGAAAAATAGAATAAGACAAAATAATAGTTGCTAAATGTTAAATCATGAAATCAAACCAGCAGTTACTACAGATAAATAGAAATTTTCTGATTTGCTTTGTTGTATCGGCTTCTATCTCTGCAGTTATTGCACAATCATTGTCTGATTTTGAAAACCATCTAAACACAACAATTACAATAATTATCGGTTATGTGATTTACTTTGGAATTTTCTCAGGGCTGTTTTATTTTGATAACAAAAAGCGCTACAAGCAGATGGATGGAGGGCGGATAAAAAAAGAAATTTTTAGCATGATTTCATCATTTGGCATAGGAGAGGTAGGATATCTAGGCGTCAGATGGCCAACGTTTTACTACTTTTTGGAGATAGGAATAGAGCCATTTGCAGCATCCCTAATCTCCGAGATTATTGCAACTGGATGTTACATGGCAATAGTTACGGTGTTTTTGAGAGGAACTAAAACATTCTAAAACTGCAAATTATTTTGTAACAATAATTTTGTTACATATTTCTAGTTCTATTCAGACTTTTGTTTTCGGTAAAACAATCCGGCAGAAACTGCAGCACCAGCTGAGAATCCCAAAGTTAAACCTTGAAAGACTCCAAGGTCTATCAGATTTTGATAACCTGCAAACCATAAAGAGAATAATCCTGCAGAAACATATGCCATTGCGTTATGTTTTTTGATTCCAATTCTTGTTTTCTCAATCGTAGGAGTATTTTTGATTAATTCAAAAAGGTCAGAAGGAGTAGTTTTTGGCAAATTAGAAAAAGAACCAAATGAATTCGATTTGTCAATTGTGGTTTGTGTCAAAATTTCACGATTAATAGATAAGAATTCTAGATTATCTTTTATTTTGGATTCTTTTGTTTTAAGATCCTGTAAAGAGCCTCTGATTGTTTCTAATTCAAATTCAAATGAATCGAACGTTTCTTTAGTTTTTGAGGTTTTTTGTGAGGCCTTATTTGGCTTGTTTTTAATTTCTTTTGAGTGTTTTTTAGATAATGAGGTGTTTTGAGTTTGTTTTTTAGACGTATCGTCTGCAAGTAAAATTTCAGAGTATTCTTTTTGCATCATGTTTAGATAGTTTTTGTCAGACTCGTAAATGGTGTTTCCATTTTTTAATGCCTTGCGTAGATACAACAATCTGCCCTCATCGCCTTTGCCTGCCTTTAAGAGATTCTCAATTAAAGAAATCGGGTGTTCGATTACTAGCTCACTCAACTAACATCACCGCTGTAAGAATAAACATCACAGATTCTACTTTGAAAAAATGGTCTTAATGCCGGAAATCTAAATGAGGAATCTAATTTGTCAACTTTTTGAATAAATTAGTCCTCATTAAACAAAAATGTCTAATTCTAGGTTCAGGTTAGGCACAAATCAAGCAAGGCTATAGAGCAGACACCTCTTCTAAGATAGTGTTTGCAAATCTTCTGCTAGTCTTTGGCATTTCTTTGGCAATCTTGGATAGATGAGGACGCAAAGTTTCATCAGAGAAAGTCAATTTCAAATTCTCATAGTATCCCAAAGCAACAGAATCAACCTCTTCTGCAATAATTTTTTCGAGAATAGATTTTGCTTTTTCAACTCGAGTCTCAAGGGGAAGTCTTGCAATACTATAATCTAAAAATTTCTCAATGAGTTCTTTGTGTTTTTCCCCTATCTCAATTACTAGTTTGAATTTTGGCATGCTTGAAAACTCGGCTAGAATTGTTCCAACAGTATCATCATACTGGACATAATATCTTTGTAGTAAAGGCATCATTTGATCTAAAATTGTTTGATCAAATTCATAAGGAATTGAAAGGTTCTTTTCAATGTCTATTGCAAGTTCAGTTATTACAAACGCTAGTCCCAAAGGATCACGAATTGCTTGTTTGCTATACTTGACAGGATGTGTTACAAACATTTTGTTTAATCTATTCAGAGCATGTGCAGAAAGTAATCCTCGTCTTTTTCCAGAGTCCAGAGTTCTGATTATCTTGTAAGAAGTTACAGAAAACAATGAGTAATTTTTTGCACTGCCATTGTCTTTTTCCAAACATTCTTTTTCAAAATCATCCATAAATTCATCAAGAATTCTTGGAACTTGTTCTTCAGAACTAACATTTCTAAAACTAATTTGTTTTATTGACTCCGGATTTGTTTGAGTTTGTTTATCTAGAGCAAAAATTGAATCAGCACGGTTCAGGGCATGCATTATTGCAGATAATTTTTTTTTATTTCCCTTTCCATATTTGCTCTTTTGGAGGCTCTGAATTGAGAGTTTTAGTGATTCGTACAATGAAAAAAAGTATAAAATTTGAAATTTAAAGGAATATTTTTTCATCAAAAACAACAAGAAAAATCTAAGATAGAAGCAATAGTAGAAATTTGGAGAACGACTTTAATTATCAAGAACAAGATATGGGTTTAGAAACAAATTATGGTTAAAAAAGCAATAATTTTTACCATTGCTATTTTGGTAATTACTTCCAATTTTCAGGCAGTTTATGCTGAAATTTTTTTCCCAACCACCAATGTGAGGTTGGATGGTCCCAGCACGTATTGCGTGATTACCCCAACTGATGAGATTTCAGATGAAAAAACAAGACAATGGGTCAGACTTTCAGAAAATGCCGTCCTAGCTTGGGAAACAAGTCTCAAAAATGCAGAGTTTGAAAATGATAGTGTTTGGGATATGTCTGCAAAAGAAATTCCAAAGGAAAATGACGATAGTTGTGACATAGAAATCGAATTCAAAGATAAACCAGGATTAGCAGATACGGTAGCAGGGTATTTTTCTTGGCCTCCAGGAAAAATTGTAATTTATTATTTGCAACCCAAATTATGCGATGGTCTAGTTCCCTGCTATGACGATGAAACTCTAAAATCAGATGATGCAATTTTTGCAATTGCAATTCACGAAATCGGACATTCGTTGGGATTGGATCATTATGTGTCAGACGATAATGACATCAATAAAAAATGGCAATCAAGTAATGAGTCACCTCCTTCTGCAATGATTCCAACAATTCCTAGGATTTCCAGTCTGTTACAGATTACAGAAATTGATATACAAAAGGTTCGAGAGATTTATGGTTCTGAAGGATTTTATGCATTTTCAGGTTCAACCATCCCAACTCCACAGCCAACACCGGAGCCAACACCGGAGCCAACACCGGAGCCAACACCGGAGCCAACACCGGA
>JBMSGE010000032.1:0-13374 GCA_049414205.1 Nitrosopumilaceae archaeon | reverse complement strand
ATCTTAGTGGCAAAACAAAGCGAATCAATAGCGATTTTGGCACGAATAAAAGCAGGTGAAAAGTTTGGAAAACTTGCAAAAGAACTATCTACAGATACAGGAAGTGCAAAAAAAGATGGAAATTTAGGTTATTTTACTAAAGGAAAAATGGTAAAACCTTTCGAAGACGCTGCCTTCAAATTACAGGTTGGGGAAATCTCTGATCCTGTAAAGTCTGAATTTGGCTATCATATTATCAAAAGACTAGGATAATCAAATGGTCCTCGCAGATAAAACACTTGAAGAAATCCTAAACTATCTGGACCAATCCGTCACAAAATTGGCCAAAGATACAATGAGCAATGCTGAATTTCATATGGATGAAAATTCCTTGAAGGAATTCCTTTTTTCTCAATATGATATACGACTGGATAATTTACTTCAAAGAAAAGACAGCAACATTCATCATTTAGAATCTAGTATGAAAAATAAAATTATTCAGAAGAAACAACGATTGGTTGAACAAATACTCCGTGAGTTTAAAGTTTAAAGAAACGCATCAAGTCCAGTTTTTTTAGAATTATTTTTCAGTGTCTGAGTCATTTTCTCTCCCATGGCTTTTGCAGCAGTAATTTTTCTTTTACCAATCCAATAATATCTCTCATCTATGGTATCTTTTGCCATGAGCACAATTAATTTCCCAGTATCTTTTCTTCCGGTTCTACCTCTTCTTTGAATAAATCGAATTGAGCTTGGAATGTTGTCGTAGAAAATAACTTGATTGACTTCAGAAATGTCTAGACCTTCTTCTCCCACTCGAGTTGCAATTAGGATATCAAATTCACCATCTCTGAATTTTTGGACTGTCTCTATCTGCTTTTTCTGCTTTAGTCCGGCCTCTCCTGCCTTCCCAATCAAGATTCCTGCCGATAATCCCATTTCTGTCAACTTGTTGTATATGACATCCACCGAATCACGATAGCTAGAAAATATCAAAGCTTTACCAGAAATTGTTCTAAGAATTTCTTCAAGTTTTGGAATTTTTGGATGCTCCATCCCTTTTGATTGGGCCACCTTGGCAAGTTGTACTGCTCTAGTAAAATTTGGGTCAACTTCGAACAATTCTTTTACGCCTGCGCCTTTTTTTGCTTGGGCACGTTCACAGAATTTCAAAAATGGTGTGATTCCGTGAGCCTCAAACATGTTTAGAGCATAATGGATTCTAATGGCAGTAAAAAGAGGTTTTGCACATCTTCTGTTTTGCCGTAATACAAATTGCCTGACTCTCAGAAGTGCAGACAAAGACTGCTGTCCGTTTAATTGAAGACCGTATTTTTTTAATGTATCATACCTTTCATCCAAAGCTAATTGCAACAATGTTTGAATTGCTTTCATTTCAGGGGGAAGATCTACTGTGATCCATTCTGTATTTGTTTCCTGTATGTATGGTTTCACATCTGAGCTTTCTTCTGTTCTTTCTGCAACTCTAGATATTTTCAATCTCGTTAGAATTTCAGTTGCCTTGTCTTTCTCACTTGGCAGAGTTGCAGTCATTCCAAGAATTCTTGCATCTGAATTTCCTAGTCTTTCAGCAATTCCTGAATATGCATAATCTCCTACCGTTCTGTGTACTTCATCAAATATGACCAAGCCAAATTGTTCTGGCGACACAACTTGCCTGTCCAAGTCATTTCTTGCAATTTCGGGAGTTGCACAAATTACGCTATTGTTCCAAAGTTTTGTTCTTTTTTGAATTGTGTCTTCTCCTGTAATAAGACCGATGTCTTCGATTGTGAGGTTTTCTTTTAGAAATTCAAAATGCTGGTTTACCAAAACTCTGGTGGGAGCCAAAAATAATACTCCTTTTCCTCTTGACAAAAATTCTGAAATCACCTGTAATGCTATGGCTGTTTTGCCAAGACCTGTGGGTAGCACAACAATACAGTTTTCTTCTATTGCCTGGGCTGCAAGATTCACTTGGTAGTCTCGTTTTTCTATAGAATTTTTTTTTATGAATTTTTTATCAATATGCATTAAAGTCAATTTGTATGATTTTGAATTCATTGCTATTGATTTTATGCTTTCGTGTAGTACAGGGTTGACAAATGTATGATTGTGAATTGTTTTTCATTGGAAAACCTTGCTTTATCAGGCACAAATCTTAAAAAATTTTTGAAATTTACAAAAATTTTGACAGATTTTGCCTTATTGAATTGGCTTACAAACTTCCAAACTCTATTCATTTACAGAAATTTTTCAATTCCAAAAATAAATGAAGTCAGAGCATAACAAATAGTTGGCAAATAAACTCTTAACCTTGCAGGAATTAAAAATATCGTGGATGAGAAAGAAGAAGACAAATCCAAAGAATCCTTTCAAAAACATTTGGTCTTTTATCGGAAATTAAATGGGACCATATCTGAAATTGAAAAAGAGATGGCAGAAATGTCTGATGAAAAACTATTGAAACATCTAAAGGAAAGAATTGATGCAATTGAACTTGACAAAACACGAATTAGAAAACTCTTTCCAAGCGTTGATGCAACGACTTGGGATGATCTAGATAAAAAAAATTAAAAAAAGAAGAACTACTCTAGCTTTTTCTTAGCTTTGTTAATCATGGCAGTTTCTTCTCTTAGGTGTTTTTTCAATAAACGCTCATGAGCTTTTTTGTGGACACTGTATGCCTTGTTAAGAGATTGTTTTGATTTTGCTCTCTTTACAGCGGCCTGAAATTTCTTATGAATGGCGTTTACTTCTGCTGTATAGCTTGCCATGATGTCGTCTTCTGAAGGTTGCTAAAGTACTTTATGTACGAATTAATCATTGGAAAATTTCAAGCGATCAAACTTATTTTTTAATTTTGTAAAATTTTGATTTCTTCAAGTTAACCAATTCATATATGGCTCAATTATTTTCATTTGATATGGGAGAATCTTTTGCAAGACCTGGGTGGGATGAATATTTTATGTTACAAGCGGAGCTGGCAAAACTTCGCTCAAATTGCATGACACGACAGGTTGGTGCAGTGATTGTTAGAAATCACCGACAGCTTGCAACCGGGTATAATGGGACTCCTCCAGGCATAAAAAACTGCTTTGATGGAGGATGCAAAAGATGCCAATTACGAATGGAGGGAAAAATTGAGTCAGGTGCATCCCTTGACAGGTGTCTTTGTAATCATGCTGAGGCAAATGCAATAATGCACTGTGCAATTCTTGGAATTGAAGCTGGTATAGAGGGTGCAATTTTGTACACTACTTTTGTTCCATGTTTAGAATGTACTAAAATGGCAATAACTATTGGAATTAAAAAATTTGTTTGTTTGGATTCGTATCCTGAAACTGATTTTGATTTGTTAAAAGAGGCTGGAGTGGAAGTGATACAACTTGATAAAAGCAAAATTTCAATGTGGGCACAGGAACTAGTTAACAAATACGATTCGTCTTAAGTGGTATCATGCAAGTTCAAACCCCTGAAAAAATCTCTTCAATGCCGCCATCAATGCTTGTTTCTGCTACGTATGATAACATGTCAAGATCTGCAATGTTGAAATTTTATGATCCTAAATCTGAAAAACTAATTTTGTGGTTAGATGAAATTGAACACAAGCCATACTGCTACTCTAAATTGGAACTAGATGAACTAGATTTTCTTCAAGATAGAGATGACATTTTGAAAATTGAAAGAGTAAAACGCCATGATTTGATTAAAGATGAAAATATGGATATCTCAAAAATTATTGTCTCTGACCCTTTAGCAATTGGAGGCACTACTGGTGAAAAAAGTATACGAAATGTAATAGAAACTTGGGAGTCTGATATCAAGTACTATGAAAATTATTTGTATGATCGGTCTTTGATGGTTGGAAAATACTATGAGGTAGTAGATGGAAAAATAAAACCACATGACTTGGAAATCTCTGATGAAGTAAAGATTGCACTCAAGAGCCTACTTTGGGATAAGGTAGACAGCGAAAGTATGGTCGATTCCAAAGAGTTCAAAGAATGTATCACCGACTGGGCAGAATTGCTGAATCAACCTATCCCAAAAATTAAGCGTTTGAGCGTGGATATTGAAGTTGAGGCCGAAATTGGGCGTATTCCTGACCCTAAAATCGCTGAAAAAAAAGTCACAGCAGTTGGATTCAAGGGCACCGATGGGTTTGATCAAATTTTTGTTTTAAGAACAGAAGATACTGAAGAAGGAAAAAACGAACTTGATGAAAACGTCAAGGTGGTCTTTTATGATAAGGACAAAGAAAAAGATATGATTTTTGATGCCTTCAAAGTTATTGAGGAATTTCCATTTGTTTTAACATACAATGGAGACGAGTTTGATTTGCCATATCTTTACAATAGAGCAGAACGATTGGGAATCAAAAGAGAAGATAATCCTCTTTACATGATGAGAGACTCTGCCACTCTAAAACATGGTGTTCACATTGATTTGTACAGAACCTTATCGAATCGCTCCTTTCAAATTTATGCATTTAGCCAATCATACACTGATTTTTCACTTAACAGTGTTTCAAAAGCACTGTTGGGAAAAGAAAAAATTGATTATGGGATTGACTTATCTGACCTTAATCTCTATCAGACTGCAAATTATTGTTACAATGATGCTCTGATAACTTATGAACTTACAAGCTTTAATCATGACCTTTTGATGAACCTGCTAGTCATCATTGCACGAATTGGAAGAATGCCAATAGATGACATTGCACGACTCGGTGTATCGCAATGGATTAGAAGTCTTCTTTATTATGAACATCGGCAACGAAACGCACTGATTCCAAAACGTGAAGATTTGCAAAGAAGATCAGAAGGTGTAATGTCCGAAGCTGTAATCAAAGACAAAAAATATCGAGGTGGACTAGTTGTTGATCCAAAAGAAGGAATTCATTTTGATGTGGTGGTAATGGACTTTGCAAGTCTATATCCTAGCATTATCAAAGTAAAAAATCTCTCATACGAAACTGTCCGATGCTCACATGAAGAATGCAAAAAAAATACTATTCCTCAGACAAATCATTGGGCTTGCACAAAACGTAATGGTTTGACTGCTATAATTATTGGCTCACTGCGAGATTTGAGGGTAAACTACTACAAGAGTCTCTCCAAAAAAGAGACTTTGTCTGAAGAACAGCGACAACAATACACTGTAGTAAGCCAAGCACTTAAGGTAATTCTTAATGCCAGCTATGGCGTTATGGGTGCAGAAATTTTTCCATTATACTTTCTTCCTGCTGCTGAGGCCACTACTGCAATAGGGAGATACACAATTCTTGAAACTATTAAAAAATGTGAATCAATCGGTGTTGAGGTTCTTTATGGTGATACTGATTCTATTTTTATCAAAAATCCTTCTGATGAACAAATTAAAAATGTGATTGAGCAAGCAAAAAAAGATCATGGGGTTGACTTGGAGATTGACAAGGTATATCGATATTGTGTGCTAAGTAACAGGAAGAAAAACTATCTTGGTGTGACAAAGTCAGGAAAAGTCGATGTCAAAGGATTAACCGGAAAAAAATCACACACTCCAGGATTCATCAAAAAATTATTTTATGAATTACTTGATATTTTATCCAAAGTTCAAACTATGGATGAATTCGAACGGGCAAAAAATCAAATTAGTGAAAAAATTGCAACGTGTGCAAAAAAAATCGAAGAAAAGGAAATTCCACTGGAGGACTTGACATTTAACGTGATGATAAGCAAAGCTCCTTCTGAATACATAAAGACCATTCCTCAACATATCAGAGCTGCAAGACAACTAGAATCCATAAGGGAAGTCAAAAAAGGCGATAAAATTTCATATGTAAAAATTCTAAACAAACCTGGAGTAAAACCTGTAGAGTTAGCAAAAAAAGAAGAAATTGATTCAAAAAAATACATGGAATTTATGGAGTCTACCCTAGATCAAATAACATCTTCAATGGACCTTGATTTTGACACTATACTTGGCAAGCCTAAACAAACTGGTTTGGATGAATTTTTCTGGAATTAAATGGAAATAAAATGGAAATTGATGGTACTCTTCTGACTATTTTGGGAACTCTGGCAGGAATATTGATTCTTTCTGGATGGGTCGAGCAAATAATCAAGGGCTATAAAACAAAGAGCCTCAAAGATGTTTCCAAATATTTGATGATTCTAATTTCTGCAGGTGCAGGTTTATGGCTGATTTATGGTTTGATTGTTGAGGATGTTTTCATTATTGGTACAAATCTTGCAGCAATTGCTCTTATGATGACTGTATTGATTATGAAAAAACGATACGATGTGATAAAGACAAGTTAATTTTCTAATTAAGAATAAATAGAATGCACAAATTTTCAAAGAAGTATGTTTGTTATCAACTGTAAAAACTATGAGGAGATTGCAGGGGATAAAATAATAAAATTTATCAAAACTGTAGAAAAGGTTTCAAAAAAATACAAGATAAAAATTGCAGTGGCTCCCCCACAACACCTTATTGGTGCAGTATCAAAGCACTCCATTCCAATACTGGCTCAACACGTAGATGTATCAAAAGTTGGCAGCACTACAGGATTTGTAGTGCCAGAACTACTCAAAAAATCCAGAGTATCAGGGTCATTGATTAACCACAGTGAACACCGAATCCCCTCAAAAGAGATATCACTTTTAGTTTCAAAAATGCGTGAATTGAAAATGCTCTCAATAGTATGTGTAAAGGATGTGGCAGAAGCAAAAAAATACGCAAAATTAAATCCTGACTATATTGCAATTGAGCCTCCCGAACTAATTGGCTCAGGCAAAGCTGTATCTAAAGAAAAACCTGACCTGATAGTAAAGGCTGCAAAAGCTGTAGCAAGTGCAAAAAACAAAACTAAACTTCTTTGTGGTGCAGGAATTGTTTCTGGAGAAGATGTCTCGGCAGCTATCTCACTTGGCTCTAAGGGGATTTTAGTTGCAAGTGGGATTATCAAAGCAAAAAACTGGAACAAGATAATAGAAGAATTTGCAAAAAATATGTCTTAAATGATTATTGAAATTGGTTAACTTTACGTCAACAATTGGTTTACATACAATCCATAAAATCATTAAAATCAATATGTGTCATATGTAATGACATGAGAAACCGAATCATTTGTTCTGAATGCAGGGTTGAACTTGAAACTAGATCAGAAAGAAGTATTCAAAAATGTGAATACTGTCAACTCGCATAAAGAAACACCATACGTCAGATCTAGGCATCTGTCATGATCTATTTCCGTTAACCCTTTTGATAAAGCATAACCCTTTTCAAAAATTTTTGATAGTTTTTTTGATCACTTGGTGATTTTGAAAACCAATTTTCAATCAAATTGGTTTAAATCCCTCTAATTTTGACTGGATAATCACGATAAAAGATGAAACAAATTTACTTTTACGATGAAGGTGATGGGAAAAACAAAAAACTCCTAGGCGGAAAAGGAGCCGGTCTATGTGAGATGACTAGACTAAAACTTCCAGTACCACCAGGGTTTGTAATCACTACTGAAGTATGTAAAAAATACTATGAAAATAACAAAAAATTACCAAATTCTCTTATCTCTGAACTGAGAAAAAACATTGCCAAAATAGAGAAGAAAACTGGCAAAAAATGGAATTCAAAAAATAACCCTCTTTTAGTTTCTGTCAGATCTGGTGCTGCAATTTCCATGCCTGGTATGATGGATACTATCTTGAATTTAGGTCTCAATGATACTACTGTAGAGGGTTTGGCAGAAAAAAGCAAAAATCCTCGTTTTGCATGGGACTCGTATAGACGTTTTATTCAATTATTTGGAAAAGTTGTCTTTGGTGTTGATGATAAGAAGTTTGATGATGTACTTGAAAAAGCAAAAAAGAATCAAAAAGTAACAGAAGACAGTGCACTAAATGAATCTTCTTTGAGAAAAATAGTTTCAGAATACAAAAAGATTTGTCAGAAACACACCGGTAAAAAATTCCCATCTGATCCTTATGATCAGGTGGAACTCGCAATCAAAGCAGTATTTGGAAGTTGGATGGGAGAGCGAGCTATTGTATACCGAGATAAAAATAACATTACAAGAGACATTGCAGATGGTACTGCAGTTAACATTGTTTCAATGGCCTTTGGTAACATGGGTGATGACAGTGCAACAGGTGTTGTCTTTACAAGAAATCCGGGAGATGGTACAAACCACATCTATGGAGAATATTTGGTAAATGCACAAGGTGAAGATGTTGTTGCCGGTGTAAGAACCGGAAAACTAGTTGACCAAATGAAAAAAGAAATGCCAGAATCCTTCAATCAACTTGTAAAGACATGTGAAAAATTAGAAAAACACTACAAGGAACCACAAGATATCGAGTTTACAATCGAACAAGGAAAGTTCTATCTTTTGCAAACAAGAAATGCAAAAATGAATGCAATGGGAATGATAAAGACCTCAGTTGATATGGTAAAAGAAAAACTAATTGATAAAAACCGTGCACTTACTAGACTGCAAGCAGAACAATTAGAGCAATTATTGCATAAAACATTGGACCAAAAGAGCATAAAAAATCACACTCAAGTAGCTAAAGGAATTGCTGCTTCTCCTGGTGCTGCAAGTGGTATTGCTGTATTTGATGTAAAAAGAGCAACAACTCTAGGTGAGAATGGAACTAAGGTTGTACTGATTCGAGAAGAGACCAAACCTGAGGATGTCCCTGCATTCTTTGAATCCGTGGGTATCTTGACTAGCCGTGGCGGAAAGACTTCCCATGCTGCCGTGGTGGCACGAGGAATGGGCAAACCATGTATCGTTGGCTGCTCTGAAATGAAAATAGATTATGATAAAAAAACTGCAACTGTTGATGACAAGGTCATCAAAGAAGGTAATTCAATCACCATTGATGGAAGTAGCGGAAAGGTATTCTTGGGTGAGATTCCAACAATAGAACCAAAGATTACTCAGGACTTTAAGACAATTTTGGAGTGGGCACAAAAAGCAAAAAAAATTGGAATTAGAGCAAACGCTGATACTCCTGATGCTGCAAAACTTGCAAGACAATATGGTGGACAAGGAATTGGACTTTGTAGAACCGAAAGAATGTTCAACGGACGTGATAGAATTGGATTGTTTGTAGATATGATAATGGCCAATACCATTGAAGATAGAAAGAAAATTCTAACCAAACTTGGTCAATTACAAAAAAGTGACTTTATACAAATTATGAAAGCGATGGAAGGCTACGAGGTAACAATTAGATTGTTGGATCCACCACTCCATGAATTTTTGCCAAACCCTGAAGAACTATCAGAAAAGATTCACAAATTAAAATCCAAAGACAAAAAAGAACTTGAACGACTCAAAGTTGTGTTCAATAGGGCACGAGAACTAGCCGAAGTCAATCCAATGATGGGCCATAGGGGTGTGCGAGTTGGAGTCACATATCCTGAAATCTATGAGATGCAAATACGTGCTGTATTTGAGGCAACAGCACATCTGGCAAAAAGTAAAGTAAATGCCCATCCTCAAATTATGATTCCACAAATTAGCAGTATAGCAGAATTAAATCATATCAAAAACATCTATGACAAAATAAAGAAAGAAGTTGAAGCCAAACACAAGATGAAATTAAAGATTAATTTTGGAACCATGATTGAAGTAGTACGAGCTGCATTAACTGCAAATGAGCTTGCAGGAACTGCAGAATTCTTTAGCTTTGGAACCAATGATTTGACTCAGGCCACATTTAGCTTTAGTAGAGAAGATGCAGAAGGCAAATTCCTGCCTGAATATCTTGAAAAAGAATTGCTTGAGCGAAATCCCTTCCAATCTATTGATGTTAATGGTGTTGGAAGCCTGATTGAATTAGGAATTGCCAAGGGCAGAGCACTAAAACCAAATCTGGAGGTTGGAATCTGTGGTGAGCATGGCGGTGACCCAAACTCTATCAAATTCTGTCATGGTGCAAATCTAAGTTATGTTAGTGCATCTCCACATAGAATTCCTATTGCAATAGTTGCAGCAGCTCAGGCCGCAATTGAGCAACCAAAAACTAAATCAAAATAGTCAATACCTATATTCTAAAAAAATTTACTCTTATCTGAAGACCTAATGTTACCTCGAGTAGATTCAATCAAACAAATGCGGCAAAAAATTGGAATTACACAAAAAAAACTTGCATCATTAACTGGTGTAAGTACTTCGATGATTAATCAGATAGAGTCTGGACGAAGTCAGCCAAGCTACAACACGGCAAAAAAGATTTTTGATATACTTGGAGACATGGAAGGAAAATCATCTTCTCACAAAGCAGGGGACTTTTGCAGCAAAGATATTGTCAAACTAAAACCAAACAACACTTTGCATGATGCAATAAAAAAAATGCACAACCTCTCAATTAGTCAAATACCTGTTTTTGAAAAAAATGAACCTGTAGGAGTGGTGACAGAAGATGGGATTGTAAAACATTTAGCTGATGTTGGAGAGGCAGAATTAAAAAATGCAAGACTCTCAGATACTATGGAGGCAGTTCCTCCAATAGTTGACTTTGATACTCCTGCAAATGTTTTAGTTCCATTAATTAGATACTCTAAATGTATTTTGGTTTCAAAAAAATCAAAGATTGTTGGAATTATTACTGCATCAGACACTTTGAAAATGATGGAGTAGTTTTTCTATTTTGGATGTGAGCAAAGCTCAGCCAAAACACCATGTAATGATTTTGGATGGATAAAAGTAACCTTAGTACCAGCTGATCCTGGCCTGACTTTTCCAAGAAACTGAATCCCACAATCCTCCATCCTTGAAACCTCTCCGTCAATATTGTCTGTCTCAAGGGCCATATGGTGTAATCCTTGTCCCTTTTTTTCAAGGAACTTTTTGATTGGACTTGAATCATTTGTAGGCTGCATTAGCTCTATTCGGCCATTTTCTAAATGAATTATTGCTACCTTGACCCCTTCGGACTCTACTGTCTCAAATTCAATATCGTCAACTCCTAGAGCTTCTTGGTATACTTTGGCTGACTCTTCAACATCATTTACTGCAATTGCGATATGATCTATTTTCATGAGTTTCTATTTTGTTTGATTTTTCAAAGGTTTTATTTTTTTTCTATTTTTTGAGGTAACTTTGATTGATCGACTTCAAATTCCCTTTAGATGAATTAGACGTTTAGTTAATATACGATTATGCTTGAGGGTGGTGGTGCAAGCACATCTATTTCTGATTTTATCTTTAGGATTAGCAGGTCTTTTACTGATGGGATCATCTGGACTTGGTTATGCTCAAAGCATAGAATCAGTTGATGTTGTAGAAAACAAGCTTGTAACTTTGATTGGAGAAGGATTCGATCCTGATGCTGAAGATTTGAAATATCTCTGGGAGCAACTTGACGGAGAACCAGTAGCATTATCTTCAAACACCGTCCCAATGCCACAATTTATGGCTCCAGAAGTTGAAAATGGGATGATAAAAGTACTTTCATTCAAACTTACAGTAACTGACCCATTTGGGGCAGAAAGTTCTGATATTGTTGAAGTTATAGTAAACCCTGTAAATCATGTGCCAATAGTTAGCGCTGGACGTGACAAGATAATTTTTCCATCCATTAATGCAATTACTCTAGTAGGAAGCGCAGTAGATGCAGATGATGATCCTTTGACATTTCAATGGGAACAAACAAGCGGCCCTGAAATAGAACTAGTAAATACTGATTTAAGATATCTTACCATAGTTTCACCTAATATCGATTTTTCAAATTTTGAACCCTTAGTCTTCAAACTTACTGCAGATGATGGATTTGGAGGAATCGCAAGCGACACTGCTGCTGTATATCCATATCATGCTTTATTACAAAATAGATTAATCTCAATTGATGCTGGACCTCTCCAAACAGTTAGAGAAGGAGAGACAGTAACCATGGATGTCACAGGAGAAACATCTAACGGACAACCAATTAGATACTCTTGGGCTCAATTAATTGGCACTCCAGCTTCACTGAGTACTTATGTTGGTGACAAAGTGCAATTTGTTGCACCTGATCTTGTTAATGAAGAACCTGAATTACTTTCATTCCAGGTAACTGGATATTCTGAAGGTAACGGATGGGCATCTGACATTGCACTAGTTAAAGTTCTTCCATTTAATGGCCCACCAGTAGCTGATGCAGGACCTGACCAAACAGTTAGTCAAAATGTATTTGTAAATCTAGTGGGTTCTGGTACTGACCCAGAAGACTCTAATTTGAAATTCCAATGGTCTCAAAAATCTGGCAGTGAAGTTACATTATACCAAAGAACACTTGACGAAGTTTACTTTGTATCTCCATTCATCGAAGGTGACTCTGAAGCACTAACATTTGAACTCAAAGTAACTGACTCTGATGGAAACTTTGACACTGACGATGCAACCGTCACAGTAACCAAACAAAATCACCCACCAAAGGCCAATGCAGGACCTGACAGAAGGGTGATTAGTGAAACTAACGTTACCATTACCGGAATAGGAATTGATCCTGACGGTGACGAATTAACATATGCTTGGAAACAACTATCTGGAGATGGTGTATCCTTTGATGAATCTGATGCAGTAATTTCATTTACCGCCCCACAAGTATCATCCGGTGATACAAAACGTGTAGTTTTGCAATTAACAGTGACTGATACCCTTGGACAAAGTGATTCAGATAGAGTAACTTTGATTGTAGTTCCAGCAAACAACAAACCAACAGTCGATGCAGGACCTGACCAAGTAATTGATGAAAACACAGTGGGCAGTGTATTCTGTTCAGCATTTGATGTAGAAAATGACCCATTAACCTATACTTGGACTTCATCTTCAAGTGACTTGATGATTCACACTCCATCTAGTGCAGGTACTACATTTACATCACCAAGTGTTGTAGATTCTAGACAAGTAGAACTAACATGTAGTGTAACAGATGGAACATTTACCGTATCAGACAGTCTAACTGTAACTGTTCAAAACACATTATCTCTTCCAATTATTGCTGATGCAGGACCTGACCAAATTGTAAATGAAAAAGTTAAGGTAAACTTGGATGGTAGCGGCAGTTATGACCAAGAAAACCAATCCCTATCTTACATGTGGACTCAGACATCTGGAGAGGATGTGATATTGGCTTCTGCGACAAGTGAAAAAGCATCATTTATGAGCCCAACAGTTGCAAACAACGAGGTCAAAGTACTGGTCTTTGAACTAAGAGTGTATGATAACAATGGACGAGAGGCATTTGATACTGTAATAATTACAGTCGACCCAGTAAATGCCCCACCAACTGCTGAAGCAAGTGCAATACAAGAATAATCTACTTTTTTAAAATCTAATTTTTAATCTCTTTCTTAACCTGAAATTATTTAGTTGATTCCCCAACTTGTTTTATTTTTTGGAATTATCTTTATAAA
>JBMSGE010000031.1:0-13404 GCA_049414205.1 Nitrosopumilaceae archaeon | reverse complement strand
CCACCAAAATCAGAAATAGAATTAGTTTTTACAGAAAGTGACCCAATTTCATTTTCAATTTTGTCTATTTTTCCACCAAAATCAGAAATAGAATTAGTTTTTACAGAAAGTGACCCAATTTCATTTTTGATTGACTCTAATTCTGAACTTAAATTATTTACAGCATGTGTCTTTTCAGCAACAGTTTCAAACTGTTGTTTTAGCCCCTCAATAACACCTCCTAAGGAATCTATCTTTCCTGCCTTGCCTGATATTGAATCTATGGTAATCTTAATGGCATCAAGCTCTGAGCTTAGATTTGAGAAAGATTCCGATTTTTCCAGAATTTTGTCTAATTCGCTTCTTAGGTTTGAAATTGCCTCTGATGACGATTCAATTTTGTCTGTTTTTCCAGAGATTTCTTTGACTGAACTTTTTAAACTCTCAATATCATTTCCTACATCTAGAACTGAATCTGTCTTGCCAGAAATATTTCGTAAATCATCTCTTACTTCATCTATTCTTTGAGCTATCTTGATTATCATTTGAGAATTATTTCGTATAGAATTCATACTATCTTCTACTTGTTGGGATAACACCTCTGGTTTGGGAGATGTTTTTTGAATCTGATTTATTTTGTTTACTTCATCCTGAAGCTTGGTGGTCTGGTCGTTAATCTTGGTGATTAAGTTTGATTGGGTTCTTACTTGATTTAATCCTGCATAGAGTTTTTGTGTATCATCTTCAACCATGTTTAATCTACTGGATTGTTTTTGAATATTTTCTAATGTGAGAGCCAAGGTATCAATCATGCCTTTCATCGATACCAAAACTTTTTGATTATCTGCAAAAATTTTGGACATTGACTTTATCTCTTTTTGTAATGCTTTATTGGAATCAGAAACTGTTGCAACCTTTTTTAAAACTGCTGATGGTGTAGGTTCTCTTTTAACTGGTTTAGCGTTACTTTTGGGCTTGGTCTTCGTAGTTTTCTTTTTTGGATTAGTCACCATTAATTTGAATTAAAAATATTATGATAAAAAAGTTAGGTCTAAAATAAAAAATGTAAAGAGTTACTTATTGACCACATTTGGTTCATGGAGCAACTCATGAAAGGTCTTTTCAGCAAGACCATTTGCTGTTTCGATAAATCCCTTGGGACAATATTCGCATTGAATCATATAGTACGGTATGGTACCGTACTATTAATACGAAGGTAATCTTGGAATTACCTAGTATGCAGTCAGATACCCCAGGTCATATTTCCACATTATTTTCAGCTGACCTACTCATCACTCTGCGATAGAACAATAATTTTCAGGCTTAAAGACTTTCAACTCATCATATTTTCTCTTATCTTGGTACTTGAAATTTTAAAAATTATACTCTCAATCTCCAACTCGTCTCTGAAACACAACTGTTTTTAAACAAATTTGTTGAATGATATTATGCAGAATTTTGCCTTACAAATTGAATCAGGCGGAATTCAGCAATCATTGAATCAAACAGTATCAGGCCTAATAGAACAAATTACACCTGAACTTCCTCATACAACTTTTGTAACTGATTTGGCATTTATCATGATTATAGGTGCGATAGTAACTCTTGCATTTTTTAAAATACGACAACCATTGATAATTGGATATCTTTTTGCAGGAATGCTACTTGGTCCACTCTCCCCTCTTTGGTCATGGATTCTTCCTGAAGGCGGACCTGGAGACATACTTGGAGGTGTAGGAATTTTATCGGATATTTCTGCCCTTAATCTTTTTGCAGAAATTGGTGTGATCTTACTTTTGTTTGTCATTGGAATTGAATTCCCATATGCAAAAATCCGAAGTATAGGAAGAGTTGCTATTGGTGTAGGTACTATTGGATTAATGTCTACTTTGGGAGTTGTATTTTATGCAGCTAGTGCATTTGGTTTGAGTTTCATGGATTCATTATTCATAGCAGCAGCTCTTTCAATTTCTAGTACTGCAATTATTGTGAAAATTTTCGAGGAGATGGGCAGAATTAAAACCGAATCTTCTATCTTGGTACTTGGAATTCTGATTGTAGAAGACGTAATTGCTGTTATTTTGATATCTTCACTCCAATCAATTGCTTTAGTAGGTTCTGTCTCTATAGAATCTGTAATTGTAGTAATTTTGGTAGCTGCTGGTTTAATCGTAGGCACATTTACCGTGGGCACTAGAATAATTCCTCCCTTAATCGATAGAGTTGCCGCTGCAGAGCATCGTGAAATTTTACTTTTGAGTGTTTTGGGAGTCTGTTTTGGTTATGCTCTATTGGCAAACATTGTGGGATTATCTGTCGCAATAGGTGCATTTTTAGCTGGAGTACTTGTTGCAGAATCTAAATCTGCAGAAGTTGCCAAGATACTATCCAGTCCTATCAAAGACATGTTTGTTGCAATATTCTTTATCTCAGTTGGTGCATTGATGGATGTATCTCAGCTTGAGAATTACATTTTCATCGCTATTGCTTTAATCGCTGTTGCTACAGGAATGAAATTTGGAGGAAATATGATTGGAAATATTTTATTCCGTCAAAAGCGTGGTAAATCTCTTCGCTCTGCTTTTGCATTAGCTGCGCCAAGAGGAGAGTTTTCTATTGTGATTGTTAAAACCGGAGTGGATATTGGGGCAGTAAGTGCATTTTTGTTCCCATTAATTGGTGTAATTTCAATAATCACGGCGTTTCTTTCTCCATTTTTAGTTAAAGCAAGTGACAAAATAGTTCCAGCCGTGCAAGAAAAAGATGTCTGATGAATTAGAAAAACTTCTTGAAAAGGTTCATCAAGAAATAACTGTCTTTGATTTTGACGGAAAACCCATTCCTTGTATAATTCTTGACGAAAAAAAATATGATGAAATTCTCTCAAAAATTGCCGGAAAGCCCGTCTCAATAAACACAGACCTTAATATTTTACAAGATGGATTAGGTCATGTTTTTGTTGAAGTTTTACTAACATTTTCACAAGGTGGAATTATGGAAAAAATACTGGTCAATGCAAATAAAGATCTAAAGTTTTTTGAATCCCTTGCACAAACCTCGATGCTTGCTCTCTCATCCCCGCAATCGGTCTATGGCAAAGATAATGTATTCATGATTCAACTTCCTAAACCTGAAAAAGCTCATGATGCCCTTGAAATTATCGAAAAAGGTTTGAAACAAAATAATGCTTGAGTGGTGCAGTTACCGGGATTTGAACCCGGGTCACGTACTTGGCAAGCACGAGTACTAACCAGACTGTACTATAACTGCAACAATCATGAGAAACGAATTTGGCTATTAAACTGTTTTTAACTATTTCATGCAACAAAAATCATGGATGACAAATTAAAAATCAAAATCGAAGAAAAAATTCAAGAAACCATTTCTAACAAAAACGAGATAAACCAAATATTGCAATCTCTATCAAGTGTGGATGATTCTAAATCATTCATTCTTGGAATTGTTGTAGGTAGGCTTTACAATGCATTTTACTATCAAACAAAAAGAATTCTAAATAGGGAGCCCTCAAAAGAAGAATTTGTTGAATTCGTTGAATATTTAAAAAACCGAAAATCTGATTTTGAAAATTTATGGTGATGGTTTGTTATAATCGAGCACTCTGATTGTTGGTGTTCCTGGTAATTTTACACAAGCACCTTTTAGGGCTTTTTTGGCTGCACCTACATGTGCCTCATTAACATATAGTTCCATTATACATTGTCCTTGATTCACTCTAGCTCCTAAGCTTACTGCTTTACCCCAAGCTCTTCTCATTCCTTCCTGAAGTCTATCTGCACCTGCTGCTGCAATCATTTTATTTTCTCTAAGCAAGTTATGAGGATAAATTCGTAATCTGGAATAATATCCTGATTCACCAGTTGTTTTTTCTAATGTCTTATTTGCTGCTAATCTGCATGCCTCTATTGCCATGTGTCTGATCTGAACTTTTTCATTTATGAGTAATTGAACACAATGTTCGTAAGTTGCCTTTTTGCCACCTTGAAACTTTGCAATTTTTATCTGTGGTTTACCTTTGATGTATTTTTTTCTAGTAAATGGTTGTCCAGTACCATCCCTATAATTAGCACCATGCATGATACCCTCAAACTCAAATGCCCATATTTTAACGGTTAGACATAGTAAATGTGGCTATATGGAATCTGAGTTAAGCCTAGTTAGGACATACATATTCAAATATATTGAATTTCTAGGAGTTTCAATAAGGGCGATACGTAGAGATGCTAGATGATATTTGTGATTTTTGCAAAGGTGTAGGAACAACCTCTTCATACGTATGTGTATATTGCAATGGTACTGGGGAATGGAATCAAGCAGCACAAGCCTATATGAAAAACCATATTTGTCAATGCATAGTGTTAGATAGAAAATTCTGTCCAGTTTGCAACAAAACATGCCATCATGATACTTCCTTGAATCCAAAGCAAAAGATAGATCCTGGAAATGGAGGAATGTCTTCTAGAGAATCCTACAAAAAAGAAATAGTTGTAGTGTAATTTTTTCAAAATTTACTGGATTCATATTTTTAATCTAGGTGTAATATTTTCTTACTATCATATCATTATATGCCTACAAAATAATGAATTATCATGGAGCATAATTATCTGATCCTATATCATTTGAGAGTTTTAAATCCTGAGCAAGATGATTGTGATGATTTTGATTAACTCTGAATTTCACTTCAAATCGTCAAAAATCAATTCTAATTGTCAACATAAATAGGGATATTGGGAATTCTCATAATTATGGATGAGACCCCTATAGTTGAAGGTGAATTAGTTTCTGATCAAACTAAAATTTCCAACAAGGATATGATTCATGAATTAGAACTTAAGGGATATGGGGAAAAGGAGAATGAAAAATTACTCTTAAAATTTTTTGAATCACTATATCTTCTATACTCTGATAAGTTAACTCTAAAGAAAGGTAAACGAAAAATCGATTTTGATAGTTTTATGACAATGTGTCAAAAACAAGATCCTGAAGCTCTTACAAAATTCTTAATTTATCGTGACTTGCGAAATAGGGGATATGTTGTAAAAGATGGCTTTGGATTTGGTTCTGACTTTAGAGTTTATGAGCGAGGACATTTCGGAGAAAAGGGAGCCAAATTTCTAATATTTGGACTCAATGAGGGTCAACAGGAGAAAATGGGAAATCTTCAAAAAAAAATTGAAGAGATAACCCAAATGGGAAAAGAACCAATAATTGCAGTTATAGAAAGAAGAGGAGAAGTAATCTATTACAAAATCAACAGAATGAATTTTTATGAGAACAAATCCAGATTAGAACAATCGTTTAAAATTTAGACGTTAAAAGCCCATTCTGAGGAATATTTTACTAGATTGTTTTCTGCTGCATGTAGGAAATCATAGACTTCGACATGTTTAGTTTTGTTTTCCCACAATTCTTCAAAATCTTTCCTTTTTCTTTCCACCCTTGACTTATCATTCCAAGATGTAAAAACATCAACAGATTCAAAATCTCTGGTTTGGACAGAAAAGGATTCCTTGGATGTACCGGTAAATGCTACGATTTGGTCCTGTTCGTCTAAAAACAATCCAATTCTTTCAGAGAAATGATCTGCAATTTGCTCTGAATGTGGTATTGCTACTTTAATTTCAATTTGACCTTTGTTTACAATATCTTGTAGTTTCTGGATTTTAGAATCTTTGATAAATTTCCCATCGAATCTTTTGGTATATTTGTCAGAGAACAACTTCGTCAAAATGCTTAGCTCTGCAGTCTTAAACCTGTGCCCTGTTACCATGCGTAATTTGGCTCCTCCAGACGAAAAATTTTCAAATGCCATGGCTATGGTTACCAATGTCTGAATAGATAGATAGTCTACACATCTATCGTATTCTATGCAATGACTAAGGCATGGAAAGAAAAATTCTGCAACAATATCGTCTCTATCTGAACGATATTCTTCCTTTAGCGAAATATCTCTAAGGCCCACAACTAATACAGCATAATTTTGTTATTTAAAGAAACAATTTTCATGATTACAAACCTGAAAATTTTCAGATTTCATAAATACTAATTTTCATTCTTACTTTTATGAACAAACAAATTGTAATTTCAGCAATTGTTGGGGCAATACTTGTTTTAGCAATCACTGTAACTACACTTTCAGAAAATCAGGCAGAAGCTCAGACAACGCCTTTTCCTTCACGTGAAAAGGTTATCTCCGTAACGGGAACAGCTACTACCTCAGTTGATCCTGACTTGCTTGTCATTACCTTTGGGGTTGAAACCCAAGAAAAATCAGCAAGAGATGCACTAGTTGCAAATTCTGAATCGATGACATCAATTGTAGATACTCTCAATTCATTGGGAATTTCAGAGGACGAAATCAGTACCTCTAGAATCAGTATCTATCCAATTTATGACAACTATAGAGATCCTAAAACCGAAAAATACACTCAGGAATTGATTGGATATAGGGTTACAAACACTATCTCTGTTGAGACAAATCAACTGGACAAGGCAGCTGATATTATTGATGGCGGAGTTTCTTCTGGTGCAAACAGAGTAGAAAATGTATCTTTTACACTTTCTCCACAAAAGCAGATAGAAGTAAAAGATGACCTTTTGGGACAAGCAGTTATCAATGCAAAAAAGAAGGCTGAAAATGCTCTTGCTCCTCTTAACCATAAGATAATTGGAGTTAAGGCTGTGACTTTGTCGGAGTTTGGAATGCCTCCTCCAACACCTGTGTTTAGCACTGCAGGATCTTTTGCCGAAGATGCTTCCTTCAAATCTTCTACGCCTGTATTCACTTCAGACCAAGATATCACAACCTCTGCAAGTGTAATATTCCTCATAGGAAGCAATTAGCTTCTTTTTTTCTTTTCAAAATCAAGATACTAAATTCATGTAAGACTCGAAAAAATTAACAACAATTATTTTAATCTAGTTTTTGCAAAAAACTCCAAATGGAATCTGGTCTAAACACCAATAAAGAAAGAAACGAACTAATTGATTCCATTCAGTATAGGGTTTTTTATGCTGAAATCAACTTAGAGAAAATCCCTAGCGCCATTCCTCTTGACATTTTTCCCAAGGATAAAATTGCAAATGAAATCGCAATTGACGGATTTTTGTTTTATACAAATGCAGCCTTAGATTTGGTTTTTGCAGAAATCAATAAAATTTTGGAATTGGGAATATCTCAAAATAAAATCCAACCCGAAGAGATTATGGGTGCTCTTAGAAAAAAAAACACTCCTGAAAATACCCAAATCTTTGAGGAACTAGAAAAATATTTTCAAAAACCCATACATGAAGAAAAAATAATTTCTGATAAGGAATTCAATGACGGTCTTAACCGGTATGGATACGATGTTATTGGATTTCATGCAGAATATGAAACTAGAGGCCAAGAAAAATACCAGCATTTTTGGAATCGTGCCAGTAGTAGATTATGGGAAATAAGAAATCAGCAAAATTTAGAATCCTATGACTCCTTGTTAAAAAATGCTGGAACTAGGGGAAAAGATGAACCTAGAAATTATTTACGAGTAAAACTGGTGGAGGATACCGGTCCGTCTGTTTATTGGGATTCTGCTCACTATGAGAATCCAAAAAGATATTTCTCAAATATTTTGTCTCTAGTCAAGGATTTTATCGATAAAATTCTAGAAATTTTAAAACCCCGATATCTGCCAGACTCTAAAATCGCTTAATTTTGGAGATATGGATCTTCTAACCCACACATGCTTGATTTATTTTTGATTCCTGCTTTAGGCACGAGAAAACCTCAATTTAGGTAGTAAATCTTAAAAGATAATACCAAAATTAGAAGATCCGATGAGAGGACTACTTTTCATACTTCCTTTGATTGTCTTTGGAATGGGCCTAGCTTATGCTGAACCACTTGGAGACATCCAGACTAGTGTTTTGGATTATTCCAATAACACTGCAACTGTACAAATAACTTGGAATGACGATCCTAGTGTTTCTTCTTATCAAATAGGTTGTGTTAGTTGTTTTCCAAACACTGTGGATTCTACTTCTGATAATAGTCTGATAATTGATAATGTGACTCCTTTCCCAAACGGCTCCCTTGCAGTACTTTATGGTATTGCCTATGATATTGAAAACAATATAGTTGCAGCAAAACAGATTTTCGTTAATTTAGCGCAATAATTAATCTCCTAGAAACCGTTCCCTCATTTGCATAAATTCAATAAAAATTAGTTTATCGAATATTTACAATATTGTTTAATTTTAAGAAATTTTTGATTTAACTAAAAAATGAATTAAGAATGTATAGAATAACCAAAAATTCTTAAATAATTTTTTACCCTATAGATTACATGGATTTTGATGAAAAAGATGAAAAAATCCTAAAACACCTTCTTGTAGATGCAAGACAATCAGCAAGACAACTTGCACACAAACTGAATGTTTCAACTGTCACAATGATTTCCAGAATAAAAAAATTAGAACAAAAAAAAATTATCGAAGGATATACTGTGAGACTAAATCATGGGACATTGGGATATGATATCACGGGAATAATTGAAGTAACAACCACCAAAGGAAAAATGGTTGAAATTGAAGATGAAATAGCCAGAGTCGAAAATGTTTGTGCCGTTTACGATATTACGGGAACTGCTGATATCATGGTGATTGGAAAATTTAAAGACAGAAAATCATTAAGTAAATTTGTAAAGAAAATTTCAAGCATACCCAATGTCGAAAATACAATTACTCATCTTGTTTTGAATACCGTAAAAGAGGACTATCGCTTCATATAGTATTTAGAACTTTTTTGCAATCAGAACCATGCCCTCATTTACCTATTTTAGAAAATTCCATGTGTACTTTATGGAAACATAACTTCAATCACCTTTCCAAGATTGGAATCTAGTCTTCATCTGCTTTTTTATTATATTCTTCCACTTCGCGATTGTATTCGTCTATTTTTTTATTTTCTTCATCAATGTCTTCTTCAAAAAGTTCAGGATTTTCTTCTCTAGCTCGTTTCATGAGTTCTTTGAATGCATCTGGATCGTCTTTTTGAAGATCTAAAAGTAACTTTCCTATGGATTCATCAAGATTACTCATATCAATTTCCATATCTCTTATGGAGTATTTTTATTAATCTCCGGCAGAATTTAGAATCCTTTTTTCTTAAAATTATGATTCATGCTATGCTCTAAGAAAATTAGGGTTACTTTCTAGGTCTTCGACGAGGGTTCTTTTCATAAAACTGTTCGACATTTTCATTCCATTGTTTATTTTCTGGCAAACGAGAACGAGCATGGGGTCTTTTTCCATTATTTGAAAGAATTCCACTGAATTTTTCATAGAATGTGTCACATTCTGTAATCAGAACATCTAGAAATTTTGAGGCTTCTACTGATTCGGCACTTTTAGGATCTCTGTGAGTCATAATGGATTTTTCTAGGGTGTCTATCTTTGCTATTTTTATTCTATATTCACTAAGGACTCTATGTTCAAAAGAAATCATTTCAGTTTGTAGTGAAATACACTAGTGTATGTTCATTTCGATGTATCTAAGAAAATCCGGTCCCTCTTCGATTTCTCAATTTTTTCTTAAAATAATTTCAATTCCACGAAAAGATATACCAAAATAAGTAAGTACTGGGGTATGGCAAACCTTCCCCCTTTTGACTATTAGTGAAAACAATGGTGGAAACCTTCCAAAAGCAAGAATTATTCAATACTATAATGTCCAATCTGACATGTCAAATGTACAACTGATTCAGGACTTTTATGAATCATTTAAAAATAAAGACAAAAAATATCTTGATTTTTGTCATGATGAAATAGAATGGATTACTGTGGCAAAAATGCCTGATGGGGGGACTTTTCATGGCACACAAGAAATCTTTGAAGAATATTTTCCAAAAATGCTTTCAAATTTTAGAGAATTTCATGCAATCCCAGAACAATTCCTTGATTTCAAAGATCACATCATGGTAATTGGTAGGTATCAAGGTATTTCAAAATCTGATAAGAATTTTGACGTACCATTTTCACATGTCTATCTAATTCAAGATGAGAAAATAATTCAATTTAGGCAATTTACTGATGCCGAAAAAATTCAAGAATCTCTGTAGTTTGTCACACAAGAATAAAGATCAAATTTCAAAGACTTTCAGTTCACTTAAAATCAATTAGAAAATATGTAACTCATGTCTGAAAACACTCAAAATGTGAAAATGAAATTTTCTCAAAGAATTAGAGATGGTGTTTGTGTCATTTGTGGAGGGAAACAACCCGTTGAAGATTTGAACGTTCAAAATATTGAGATGCCCACAAAGGAGCAACAGGGAGGATACTTTTATCACAACAAATGTCTGCCTAAGATGACTGTTGATTTTGCTCAATCTATGATTAACTGCCAGACACTTGATGACATCAACAATATGCTAAATTCATAATTTAGACTGCAAGAGTAAAGTGCTCCCGTCGGGATTTGAACCCGAGATCACTGCCTTGAGAGGGCAGTATGCTTAGCCGGACTACACCACAGGAGCTTGATGAAAACGAGTAGTAATCATAATTTAAAGGAAATGCTTGCACATTGAATTCTTTAGTAAAATTAAGTGAGTTTGATGCTTTATACAAATTTGATATTGAACATTTACTATGAAATTCGATGAACTTATTTCCCAAAACAACTGGAAAAATTATCCTGTTGGTCTGAGTGGATGTAGAACTACCAATTCGTCTTTGGAAATATGTGATTATGATCTCACTGTATTCGATGATAGCTCTCCAAATGTGGAAATTGTACAACACAAAAATGATTTTGTTAAAATTCATCATGGTTCACTTTCTGAAACACAATCAAAGATTCTAATTCAATATGATGGCATGCAGATTATTCAAGATGAATCTTGGGATCTTAGAATGTTTTTATCTAAAATTAAAGAAAAACGAATTATTCTATACAAGGATCATGCAAAAAATTCCTTACTTGAATCTATTTTCTGTTGTGAAAAAGCAAAACAAGGAATTAAAGACTCAAGCATATTTGCAACTTGCTGGCAAAAATCTGCCTCATTTTTCTTAGCTGATGGAATTGTGGCTCTAAACCATATGAAACCCGGTTCCTGTCACATGCTTGATGTGATGAGAAAATTTGAAAAAAATCCAATCAATGAAAAAATCTCTGTTGTAAATGAAACAGTGGGTATTGAACGAGCTACTCCTTCTTTATTGGAGAGGATGCTAAAATCCACGATTGGTTTTTCAGAAATGGTGAACGGTATTGATTCTTCTACTCTTATCCAGAGAAAACATGACTATTTCATATCAAATTCAATGCTTTCTGATTGTTATTTTTACTTGGGATATACCACCAAAGAAAATTTTGTAAAACTCAAAGATTCCATAGAAAAAAACCCTGATTATATCCATGTTTTGAAAATAGCCTTTGACATCGAAGCTGATTTGAACCTCCTCCAGCAACAGGCCAATCTAGTTCACCAGTCATCAAATGAAATTTTAGAATATATTGCTAGGCTATAGTTCTTGAGCCTTGTACTAAACTTTTAAAATAAGCAAATTCCTTGTGTAGTTATGACAGACCAAGCATGTGGATGCGAAGCAGATAGCGGCGATCCCGATTATGAATGCGACTGTGCAATGCAAGGACATTGTATATGCAGTGCAGATTGCAAATGTTCTACTAGCGTTTGTAAAGAAGCCGTTGGACAAATGTGATCAACGGTAACTTTCAATTTTATTTTTTATTTTTTAATCAGAATCTTCGTCTTCTTCAAGACCCCATGATTTTACCAAGTCTTGTGTAAATTTGTCTGCTTGCTTCTCTCCTAGTGCAAATCCGCAATTTTTGTGTGTAGGAACAACAGTCATTCCATCTAATTTGAATTCAACTTCATAGAGGTGGACTTTGGAGCAATCACACATTTGAATTTCAGGAGGATTTTCCTCTATATTTGCTTATTTGAATAACGTTTAACTATCTGTAACGTGAATTTTTGTCAGATTTGAAGATCTTAATTTTATCAGTAATTATGGGATTAGCTATTGGTTCATTGATATTTACTCCAGCATTTGCTCAATTTCAGCAGGGTGGTGTTGACTATCCAGGAGAATGGTTTGCAGGTGAGGGTCTAAAACAAGGTGATCTCTTCTCTTATGCTCTATGCCATATTGATTACAAAGAATGTGCAGAATTTGAGATGGATATTTGGATTAAAGGTGACAAGCAAGTTGGAAGTGAAGATGTATGGCTTGCTGAAGTTGTAGTTTATGATGGAAATAAGTTACTCAAAGGAGAAATGGAATTGGGTAAACTTGCACCAGAACCAACAGGAGGAACTCCTGAATTAGGTGTGTATAGAGGAGCTTTCAAATCATCTCTTGTATGGTTGTCAGCATTTGCAACAGGTTTTGATGAAGGTGGAAAAGAAGGTCCTAAAGCATTTTCTGATAAATCTTGGGGAAAAATCGGAAATATTGGCGGAGAACAAGTTGTACCAACTGCAGTAGAAGATGTAACAGTCCCTGAAGGAACTTTTGAATCCGTTTTGATTACTTGGAAAACTGGGGGATATACAAGTAAAGTTTGGATAGTTGATGGATTTCCTTTCCCAGTAAAAGCAGAAACATGGACTCATGTATCTGAAGGAATACCTCCCCCTGAATACCAATTTAGATTATTAGATTATCAAGAGAATGTCCAAGAAGATCCTTTTGCAGACTTGGTTCCCTCCGATGTTCTACAAGGAGAACTTGGATGTCAAACAAATATTGAAAAATCTGAATCCATAAAGAAACCTACAAAAAATTTCTCTTATCAGATACATGCATTTTATGGACCTGCAGATCCTGTTCAAGGATGTGAAATGCAATGGCTTATCAAATTTATCAGCAAATTTGATGATACCGAATTTTTAAACCAAGTTCAGTTTGACTTTTTGGTAGTTGACGATGAAATGAAACCCATCAGATCAATTGCACAAGAGGAAGGTAGGAATTTTCTTTATTCACCATCTGGTCAATCATTATTTGACTTTATAGTCACTGAAGAACCAGGGACTGCAAATTATGTTGTGTGGGTATATGGACTTGCACCAGAGGGTATCGTTCCATCCAACGCTGATGATTTCTTAGTTATTGAAGTTCCTATTTTCCCTGGAGAGGGTACGGTGACACAGCCTGACGTTACTCCAACAACTGCTATTCCAGAATGGATTAAAAACAATGCAGGATGGTGGGCAGATGGACAAATTGATGATGACTCCTTTGTACAAGGAATACAATTTCTCATAAAAGAAGGAATTATGAAGATACCTCCAACCGCCCAAGGTTCGGGAACTGGCTCCAATGAAATTCCTTCTTGGATTAAAAACAATGCAGGATGGTGGGCAGATGGACAAATTGATGATGACTCCT
>JBMSGE010000030.1:0-13841 GCA_049414205.1 Nitrosopumilaceae archaeon | reverse complement strand
CCAAAGGGAAACAAATTCAGAATTTGATAAAAAAGTTGATGAAAAATTGATTGGTCTTTTCAATCAAGGCGGCATGGTGATTACAAGTTACACATTACCGTGGTTAGTAGATAATGGAATCAAGATATGGTTGGAGGGATCTCATCATAGTAGTTCAGAACGGATGCAGAATCGTGACAATATGAGTTCTAAAGAAGCCTATGAAGTAACAAAAGAGCGGTATGACAAAAACAAGGCACTATACAAAAAACTATATCAATTTGATTTCGGTGAGGATATTTCTGTTTTTGATAAGATAATCAACACTGATGATCTTAATGCAGATCAAGTGATTGAAATTTCAAAGGAAACTGTGAGGTCTCTCTTATGACTCTCCAACAATTAGAAAATCTTGTTGAGATAGACCAAGACATTACAGATAATGCATATGGCACAAAATACGATGAGAGGACAATTGAACAATTACTTCAATATGGTCTGATTATTTTGGATAAACCTCCTGGCCCAACTAGTCATGAGACTGTTGCTTGGACAAAAAGACTACTAAAACTTCCAAAAATTGGTCACAGCGGAACTCTTGACCCGCAAGTATCTGGTGTTCTTCCACTCGGACTAGGAGAAGCAACAAAAGCTTTGGGAGTTTTACTTTATGGTCCAAAAGAATACCATGCACTGGGAAGAATTCATTCTCTTCCATCTAAAGAAAAACTAAATGAAATAATTCAAATGTTTACTGGTGAAATTTTTCAAAAACCACCTCAAAGATCTGCTGTTGTAAGACAAACAAGAACCAGAACTATTCATGAATTTGAAGTAATCGAGCAGAAAGAAAGATTACTTTTGACTAGAATTCTTTGTGAATCAGGAACCTACATTAGAAAACTCTATTATGATATGGGCGAAGTGCTTGGACCTGGAGCTACCATGATTGAATTAAGGAGAACCAGAGTTGATCAATTTAGAGAGTCAGATGGACTTGTTACATTACATGAACTTGCAAATGCATTTTCAATTTGGGAAGAAAAAAAAGATGAAACCAAACTAAGAAACATGATAAAACCTATAGAATATGCCCTAAGTGAAATTAAATCTGTGGTAGTTCGTGATTCTGCAGTGGATGCAATGTGTCATGGTGCCCAATTAGCTATTCCTGGAATTCTACAAATCAGTCCCAATCTTAAGAAAGGTGACATCGTGGCAGTTTATACTCAAAAAGGTGAGGTAGTAGCTCTAGCAGAATCCACAATGTCTGAAAATGAGATAAAAGATGCCACTAAAGGATATGCTTTTGAAACAAAGAGAATCATTATGGCACCTGACACTTATCCTAGAAAATGGAGAACAAAACCCACTCCAAAAGATTAAAAATTAAATAAAAATATCGTGAGTGCTTGTCTTCAAAAACTCTAATTGGATTTATTGCGGTGGGAATAATTGCAGGTTTGGTCTTTGGACTTTATTTGATTGATGTCAAAAACACAAATCAATTGGTGTTTGTTGAAGGGCCTTCCCTTTCCATTGTGACAGAAAAATTTGATTTCAAAAAGGGGGAGCCAATCAAATTACGTGTTATTAATTCTGGAACCACTCAACTAACCTTCTCTGACTCTTCTTACGGTCTAAGAATTACTGGATTATCCGGAATGTTGATGTATTCTCCAGAACAATCAGAAGAATCTGACTCAACAACATACAAACTAAATCCAAAAGAAGAGATTGAGTTTGTTTGGGATCAAACTAAAAATGATGGAGACTCTGCTCTTGAAGGATTATACAAGATTCATTTCAAAGGATTTGATCCAGATTCCAATAAAATTGAAAAATCTACCACCATAACAATCTGGAAATAGAATTTACAATCTCACGTAACATAATATATAATCAATTTTTGCCGTATACTTTTGTCTAATGACAAATGCCGGGGTCGCCTAGCCTGGTAGGGCGCGCGCCTGGAAATAATTAACCATAAAGCGCGTTCTCGCAAGGGAACGGGAGTTCAAATCTCCCTCCCGGCGCTTTCATTATTTCCATCCTAATTCTTTTACCTGAATTTTTTTGATGCCTTATTTGCAAAGTGATGATTTGTACTGATAATTTCTACGCGAGTCTTTTATGCAAATTTATTCAAATGTCACTATGTCAAATTTCGATAAAGAATCATGGGAAGAAGTAAGAGGATTATCTTGGGTAATTCTAGATGAAGACTAGAGATCAAATATATCTAGAGGAGGAACCTGTTTTGGAAGGTTTCAAAATTTTAGAAAATTCTTTTACCTTACTTTCAAAATTTGGTCTCTCTCCAAATCAATCTAAGGTTTACCTATCACTTAGTAAAGATGGACCAAAAACTGCATCTCAACTATCAAAATTTTTGGATATTCCTAGAACAGAAATGTATCATCTTCTGAAAACCTTACAGCAAAAACAATGTGTAATCACAATAAACCAAAAACCTATGAAATTTGGTCCCGTTCCAATTGAGAATTTTTTAGAAATAACGATAAATAAGGAAAAAAACAAAATTAAAAATCTAGAAGAAATCCTCTTTGCTCTGAAAAAATTCAAGACATCTGGTAATCTTACAGAAGATGCCTGAAAAAGATGGTTGTATTAGATTCGCTATATTTATTTTAATTTAGAATACTTATTTATCAAAAAAAGAAAAGTAATGTTATGCAAGCATATGTTTTATTAAATTGTGAAACTGGCAGTGAATCAAATTTAATTTCTGAATTAAAAAAAATACCTGAAATTACTGAGGTTAATGGAATATGGGGTAAATATGATATTTTTCTTAAAATTTGTAGTGACGATCCTGACGGAATTGACAAAATTGTGTCAAAACTCCGTAGTCAGAAATCTATTACCAATAGCTATACAATGCATGTATTATATGGGCAAGGGGGTACGATAGACGAATTAGAATCGGGAAGAAATTAATTTACAATTCTCTTTTTCGTTCTTCACCATTAAGTCTCCAACAAGCTTTAAGTTTTACATGATTTCAAATTTTTTAATGACCCATCAAACAAAAAATAAAATCCAACAATCCGGCATAGAAACAAGAGAGTTAATATCTCATTTTAGAGAAAAATGTAAAATTTGTGGGCATCACCGAATCATGCATGATGAAAATGGGAAATGTGAGGGAGTTATGAACAAACCATGTAATTCAGGCTGTGATGCATTTGTTGAGGAATAATTTGAGAGTTATTTTTTTATAAAATTTTATTCTATTTGAATATCTGCAAGATTGAGTTTTGTTGAGAATTCATTACTTTATTCTTGGTACTAACAACAATAATTCCTGCAATTGTTATGGCTAAAAGAATTATTGTCATTTCCCCAAATTCTGGGACAACTGTAAAAATGACTATCTCTCCTTTTGACCCTATCCAACTTTCTGGTTCTTCTGGCACTCCTATTCCATTAATAGAAATTATTATAGAAACCGGCTCATCTGAATTTAATGGTCTTGTATTCATAGTGGATAATCCTTTTTCAGAAAAAAGATTGTTGTTTTCAAGAATTATCTGATCTTGTTGTGTGATGATTACTCCGTAATTTACATTTGTTAGTATTCTGTTATCTTTATCAAAAAATGTTAAATTAATTTCCATTGACTCGTTTATTCTTGGTGAGCTAGAAATAATTTGAACCATCATATTGCCATCTTCTGTTATTCCCTGGAGTAATGTCTGATCCTTATTTTCAGCAGGAGTAGTGTCGATAATTCCAGTTTCCGATTCATCATAACTTTCTGAAATTTCTAATTGAGAGTAATGTTTACTTCGTTCAATTAGTTTTTCTACCCTATCGCCCCCCTCATAAGTCCAGTAATAATCTTGATAGAGACTTACACAAATTCTTGATTCTAGTGAATGTTTGTGGTGTTCAAAGAATTTTTCTTCCAATATTTCATAGAGAGGACGATTTTCTTCACACCACTCTATCCCATTTTCAGTAAAGTATCCATTTGAAAAAAATGGATTTGCTTGTACATTTTGAATAGAATAAAAGAATCCTCCTACTACAAAAAGTATTATTCCTAACCGAAAAACTTTGTTCAACTACGCTCTCAAATTTAATTTGTGATTAAAATTTTACTACTCTTACAAGAGATTTGTTTTGAAATAAATAATTTATAAAATTAATATAGAAATTTTCTAAAATGTGTTTTTCTTTATCATAGAGTTGGCATTTCCCATTGAAGAGATTTTTTCTTGCAAATCTAAATTATAACATGATAATGAGCAAAATCCCTCTCTTTTGTTTTCCATCTCTCGCCCGCATCTTTTGCATCTTGCCATAATTTATCAAATTTTTGCTACAAAATGGATATTATAACGATTTCTAACCTGAGATTTTTTCTACTATTTCGCTAAAAACCCATGGTCCACATTTACCATCTTCTTTTTCGTTTCTGAAAAATCCTTTTTCATTCAATTGATTTATTATATTGACCGAAAATGGTAATGCTCCAGTAGCTCCTGGAGAATTATAATTTAGAATGTGAAACGATGTATCTTCGTCTATTAGTATTACGTCAGGTACAAACTTTCCATCTTCATTAATCACAGAAGATCTAATTCCTGCAGTACCTTTTTCAGTTATTTTGTCTGCGTCAATTTTTGGAAGAAAACTCTTAACTCTATCTATCATCGCTGATTTTGACATTGATGATTGAATTTCATTCATGGCAAGTTCCTGAAATTGTTTGTCAAATACTGCTTTTCTAGCACCTGATCCTAACATTTCTAACATTTTTGGAACGAACTCTTTGAGATTTTCTGATTTGTTATAACCATAAGGACTAAAAACAGGAACTGCATTTGGTCCAATCTCACAAGTTCCATCAACTCTGATTATCCAATGTGGATCCAAAAAAGGATAATCTGGAAATTCTGGTACTGAATACACACTTCTCTTGGTTAAATCATAGTATTCTTTTGGAGCTTTCCAATACTCTCCTCTAAAATGAACATCTGTCAAATTTTTAGCAACATCTACACTATGTGCAATATCTATGGATTCTCCACCCGCAGCATTAATTATAAAATTTGAAAAAATTTCGTGTTCATGATTCAAAGTAATTTTCCATTTTCCATTCCTGTTTTTTATATCGGTAACTTTAGTGTCCAAAAGAAATTTGATTCCATTTTGTGAACTATCTTCCATTAATGATTTTGTAAGAATCGAATAATCTGTAGAGGCATCTTTGTATACGCAAAGTGCAGCATCACACTTTATTTCTGGCTCAGATTTTTTCAAATTAGTTTTTGAAATTAATTCAATCTGATCCTCTAGAAGGCCATTTTGTTTTCCCCATTTGAGATATTTTTCAAGAACCTTTGTGCCTTTTTTATCTCGAGATACCTCTATTACTCCATCTTCTTTGAACGGCAAATTCTTGAGTTCGGAGTATTTTTTCCACATATCATAGCCATGCAGGGCAGCCTTTGCAAACATCTTTTTTTTCTCAGGATTGTATAGGTAAGGGGCATGGACTTTACCCGTATTTCTGCCACTGGTATGAAATGCCACTTTTTGGGCTTGTTCTATAACTGCAATTGTTTTTGACTTGTTTAGATGTGATAGAAAATATGATAATGAGGTTCCCAGAATACCTCCTCCAATAATTACTAGATCAAAATTATGTGCCAATTATTTCATCTTTTGTTTGTCTTTACTTAATATTAAATTCAATATTCTACAATCAAGCTTAATATCGTATAATAAATCAATGAGTCACATGTTTCCTGACAAGTGTTCGATAACAGAGGAAGGAAAACCATGTGTTAACCCTCCAGAATTTATTGTCTCAGTCTCGGTAAATACTGAAGAATACATGGTTGGAGTCACCTGTGAAAAACATAAAGAGATTGTTTCTGGAAAAATTAAGATTCTTCAAAATGAAAATAAAGTCCCATCAGGCAAAATTGGATTTTCTCCATTAAAAGCAGTTGGTACTGATTGTATTCATGGTGACGAAGAGGACTTCATTCAATTAGACTCTAAAAATTTTAAAAATTGAAATAATATTATTTTTAATTAAATTATTGCTCTTTGAAATCTTGTCAGATCTTGTATCTATTGAGGATGTACTGTTGATAGTAAAGAATTCATCAGCTACAAGTGAGATTAAAACTCATAATCTAAACATTAAGCAAAATGAAAAATGGATAACCATAGGAAATAATGACGATCCAGCTCATTTACACATTAATTCAGATATGATAAAATCTATTGAGTTTACAGAAGAGCGAAAACCTGAACGTACTAGTTTTAGTGTACGTTTTTTTGATGAAAAACATGAACGAGTAATTGCTGCTTTTTTCACCAAAATGTATGATGAGAACAAAAATCTTAAACATTCTCGAAAAAATGTTTTTGATGATTTACAAAAAAAATTTGGTTCAGTAATTCAAATTTAAAATAAAAAAAAATCTTGTCTGCAAAGACAAGGAAAAATATTATTCTTGTATTTCTTTTTTCTTCTTCTCTTTTTCAGTTTGTTGTTTTGCTAATTCTAATTCTTCATTAGTATGTTTGAATTTTTTCAATCTAATACTAGATAATATTATTTATATAAAAACCGCAGTATTTTTTTTAAACACAAATTGTGACTAGATCAACCACACAAGCTAAAATCCTACTGAAAACTTTGGTTTTCTTCCTAAAATCCCCAAATGAAGATTTTTGACTGTGATTTTTGCCATTTTTGCTCTTGTCTCTTTCGTAGAACTTCCTATGTGAGGCGCCAATGTAACATTTTCAATTTTCGTAAGAGGGTGATTTTTTCCTATGGGCTCTGATTCAAAAACATCCAACCCTGCACCTGTAATTGTTTTTTCCTTTAATGCTCTTATCAGATGATCTTCATTCACTATTTTTCCTCGTGCAGTATTGATTAGAAAAGATGATTTCTTCATTTTTCTAAATACATTTTTGTCAAATAACTGATCTGTTTGTTTTGAATGGGGTACATGAATTGAAATAACGTCACTTTGAGTTAATAATTTTTCAAAGGAGACATATTTTGCCCCAAGTTTTTTTTCTTTTGTTTTACTAATTTTTTTTCTGTTATGGTATATTATTTTCATGTCAAAGGATTTTGCCCGCTTGGCTAATGCACTACCAATTCGCCCTAAGCCAAAAATCCCTAATGTCTTACCCTGCAAATCAATTCCAACATAGTCATATGCACCATAGATCTCTTCCCACTTTCCATTTCGTATTATTCTGTCCCCTTCAGAAACTCTACGCATGACATCCAGCATCAAAGAAAAAGCAAGGTCTGCTGTGGAATCGGTTAATACTTCAGGTGTATATCCCACTCTAATTTTTTTCTCCTTTGAGTATTCTATGTCTATGTGATCAAAACCTACGCTATAGGTGCTAATCACTTTAAGATTTTTTGCATTATCGATTAACTCTTTATCGATTATATCATAAGGAAAACAGATTAGGCCTTCAATATCTTTTATTTTGGAAGCTAATTTTTTCTTTGGAATTGGGATTTTTCCAGAATGAATTTCAACAATGTATTTTTTTTTCAATTCTTTTAAGGCAAAATCATGAAGGGTTCTAGTTAGAAATACTCTCTTTTTCTGCATCATAACTGAAATTCATCTCAAACCATTTATACGATTTCTTTCTAGACTTCTCAGATGAGTACTGAAGAGGAAGAAGAGTTTGCTATTTGTGTAGAATGTGGTAATTCTATTGAAAAATGTGTTTGTGTTTGTCCTTACTGTGGGGAACGTGATAAATGTGAATGTGCACTGTTTGATGCAGCTACAGGTGGTTAGTAAAATATTTTCACCATGTTATTAATATCTGCAAAAAATTGGTAATTATCTATGGATTCTGTTGACTTTACTTGGTTAATTGGTGGACCGCAAGGAAGTGGAGTTGAATCTGGTGCGAATGTTTTCTCCAAGGTTTGTGCAGAATTAGGATACCAAGTATTTGGAAAACGGGAATTCCACTCAAATATCAAGGGAGAACACAGTTACTTTACCGTCAGAGTTTCTGACAAGCAAATTCGTTCAAATATCAACGATGTTACACTTATGATTTCTTTTGATGCTGAAACAATCTTTAGACATTACTCCGAAGTGGGCTCTGGTGGAGCAATAATTTATGATTCTGATTTACAAAACACTACCACAGATTCGGTACATACTCTGGATAATTTTTTTAAAAAAAGATTACATGAGGAACTGGAATCAAAGGATAAGCCATTCACTATAGAAGGTGTTCTGGAATTAGCAAAAGAAAAGGGAGTGAATCTTTACCCTGTTTCCTTTAAGACTGTCTTAGCTAGTCTTGCCGAAGAAACTGAAAATCCCAGACTTAGAGGGCTAGTTAGAATGTATAATGTAATAGGCGTTTCTCTTTCTTTGGGATTGATAAAAATGCCTCCGGGCTCACTTCTCAAATCAATCGATTCTATATTTTCCAAAAAACCTCAAATTGCAGAGATAAACAAACAGGCTGCAAATTACGCCTACAATTTTGCAACTTCAAAATTTACCGACTTTTCTTTGTCTTTACCTGGAATTGAAAAACAACCTGACATCATTCTTGCACAAGGACATCAGGGAACATCCATTGGAAAAATGGTAAGTGGATGCCGCTTCCAATCTTACTACCCAATAACACCTGCATCTGACGAAAGTGTTTTTCTTGAATCCAATGAAATTTTAGAAGTTCAAAATGACCGACCTGGATCGACTGCAGTAATACAAACAGAAGATGAAATTTCTGCAATTGGTATGATGATTGGTTCGGCCTTGACTGGAACAAGATCTTCTACATCTACATCTGGACCCGGTTTTGCTTTAATGACCGAAGCTATTGGATGGGCAGGAATGAATGAGGTTCCGATTGTTTTGACTCTCTACCAACGAAGCGGACCTTCTACTGGTCTTCCAACGAGACACGGTCAAGACGATTTATCATTTGCAGTAGCTGGAAGTTTTGGTGATTTCCCAAAAATAGTTTATGCATCTGGCGATATTGAAGAAAGTTTCTATGATACAGGTAGATGTTTCAACTATTCAGATGTATACCAAGTGCCAGTTATACATATGATGGACAAATTCCTTTCAAGTTCTGTGGTAACTTGCAAAAAATTTGATCCTCAAAAAATCACTATTAACAGAGGTAAATTACTAGACAAAGTTGAAGGAGAATACAAACGATTTGCATTTTCAGAAGATGGTATTTCTCCTCGTTCAAGACTTGGTTTGGATAATGGAGTGTTTTGGAATACGGGCGATGAATCTGATGAATTTGGCCATATTACAGAAGATCCTCAAATGAGGATAAAAATGATGGATAAACGCATGTCTAGATTAGATCTTATTCTAAAACAAGTTCCAGAAAATGAACAAGTGGTCTCCCATGGAGTTCATGATTATACGATAATTTCTTGGGGTTCTACAAAAGGTCCAATCTTAGATGCCCTAGATATGCTCAAAAAAGAAGGAATTGATATTGGATTTATACAGATAAAGTTGATTCACCCCTTCCCATCAAAAATCGTAAAATCTCTTTTACAAAATACCAAAACCATAATTGACATTGAATCGAATCACTCGGGCCAACTTGGAAATATTTTCAAACAAAATGTTATTCGTGAAATAGATTACTTTATTCTAAAATATACTGGAAGGGGAATGACTAGTACTGAAATTTATGATTCTCTAAAGAAAATAATTCAAGGCAAAGCAAATCATCGAGAGGTATTAGAACATGGCTCTTAAACTGGCTGATTATAAAACTACAGTCCACAATGATTGGTGTCCTGGTTGTGGCGATTTTGGAATAGTAAATGCCTTACAAATGGCTTTAGCTGAAATGGGGATTGAACGTGATAAAGCTGCGATATTTTCTGGAATAGGTTGTTCCGGAAAAACTTCACACTTTATCAATACTTATGGTGTCCATACCCTTCATGGGCGAGTTCTGACATTTGCTCAAGGGGGAAAACTTGCAAATCCGGAAATGACAGTAGTTGCCGTTGGAGGAGATGGTGATGGCTTAGGTATTGGTGCAGGACATTTTGTGGCAGCCGGTCGTAGAAACATCGACATGACTTACATTATCTTTGACAATGGTGTTTATGGTTTGACCAAAGGTCAAGCATCTCCCACGTTGAAATTAGGTGAAAAAACAAAATCACTTCCCTCACCAAACACAAATTATAACGTAAATCCAATTGGGCTTGCAGTAGCAAGTGGATTTACCTTTGTGGCTCGAGCCTATTCGTATGATGTAAGACATTTGAAAGATCTAATTGTAAAAGCAGTCCAACATAAAGGGCTCTCATTCCTTGATGTTTTGCAACCATGCCCTACCTATAATGACATTAATACACGAGATTGGTATGCTGGAGCAGACTTAGCAAAGGAATCTGCTGAACGACATTCGAGGATCTATAAACTTGAAGATACACATTTTGATCCTGTTGTGCATTATGCAGACGACAAAGAGATTGATGAAAAATTAGCACAGGCCTTGATTAAATCCCTAGAATGGGGAAACAAAATTCCTACCGGAATTTTCTACAAAAATGATTTGATTTCTCCGTTTACCACCCGACTCACAGATAAAATCCCAAATTATATGGAAAATCCCCCTGCCAAACAGAAAATTTCAAAAGATGGTAAACCTACAACTGATGTCTCCAAATTACTAGATTCTCTACAAGTTTAGAATGAAAATGACCTAAGAAGTTATAGTCTAGTTTATTTTTAGATCACTCTGCGGTTGAACATAAACGAAGCAAATAAAATTTTTAGAAAATCAATAATCAAGGGGTTTTTCGAACCTCAATTGGTAAATCTTGATTTTAAAAAATCAGCAATCAAACATCCTTCCATTAACGATGATGGATTGATGCAATCTGATTTATTGCATGTCTTCTTTGATATCGAAACGGGATCTGATTATCCAGATGGTGATGAGTGGTTTATAGTTGAATTACTTTTCCCTTACGATACTAAACTCCCTGACACATTGAAGGGTCCTGATTTTTTTACTACTATTTCTGTAGACAATGGAAAAACATTTTGGCACCATCGTGAATTAATACGGTACAAATATGGAAAATCAAAAAAACTTACTGATGCTTTAGAATTTTTAGAATCTAAATACAAAGAATTACACGAACTTTTGGAACCATTACAAAAAGATCTCAGTTAACTGGATTCCAAGTGTCTCCTCGGAAAACATATTTTTTTTCCTTTGCAAAGGCAAAATTAAGACGCCATCTAGTGGCTTTTGCATCAAAACTATATGTTAACTCTGAAACATCTGATGGTAATTTTTCAGGATTCATATGATATGGTAATAATTCTAAAACAAAATCTAGTTTTTCAATTGCATTGTCATACCATTGTTTTTCATCGGTATCTAAAATAAAAGAAATCTTTGGATTTCCTAAAAAATTAATCCTTATTTTTATCGCATTTCCGGATCCTCTCCGCCTTTTCATTTCTTTAAAGACTGCTTTGATTTGCTCCCATCTTTTAAATTCAAACCATTTGAAAAATTCTTCATTGAATGTAAGGGGAATCTCCCAATCAAGAAAACTCACAAAATCTTCGTCTTCTTGTTCAATTTCTTCCTGAGATATAGAAAATCTTGCATTCAGATAGCTATACAGTACTTCTATCTCCCAAGGCGATATTCCATAATATCTCAAGTGGGTTTTCAAACCATTTTCAGACACTAGTCTAAATCTGTAAAATTTCTAATTAAAGGTTAAAAATTTTGGTAAATAATCATAATTGGTAAAAACTAAAATTATAAGGCATGAAATTATACTTTGTACATGAAGAAAGAATTTGTTGTTAAAAGCATAGATGCTGCTCCTGATGGCGCACCATATGTGGTAGTTTCACTGTCCTCCATAAAAGATCTAAAAGAAGGAACTTCCTCCCCTCAGAATCCATTTGGGGGGCCAAAAGTCATGGGATTCAATAACATGAATGACATGATGAAGGATCTTAACAAAATGTTATCTGGAGGGGGTGGCTTTGGCATGCAAAGCGGAATTACTCAATTAAAACTAGAGATGCATGAATACAAAGAAATGGGTTTGTCTGTAGGCGATAAGGTCTTTCTAGAATTAACTAAAGAAGAAACTCTGGGAATTTAATTTTCTTATATTGTATTGATATATTTCCACATGTAGAATACACCAATTGTGCCAATTACAAATAACATTGGCTTCCAAGCGAAAACTGGCAAACTAGGTGTTGAAAGCTTTACTTTGTAATTATCGAAAATGGTTTGAACATTTTTTTTAATTTTGTCGTGCCAAATGTTGTATTCTACTTGATATTTCTTTAAAATTTCTTCAATCTCATAAACCACTGGAGTTCTTTGAGAAAACAAATGCTGGAGATAATCTCTGGATACTTCTACTTCAGCATGAATTCCGATTAGTCCTTTTTTCAAATCTACCATCCTTACATGCATCTCCCAAGGTTTTTTCAGTTTTAGATTCAGACCGTTTCCAATTTGGTCTGGTTGCTTGTGTTCAAATTTTACTTTGGTAAATCCTTCCGAAGTAAAAATTTTCAAAAGATCATCAAAATTTTTCTTAACTACAATGTGTAATTGCTCTACTCCTTCTTTATTATCTACATTTATTCGGTGTTTTAATCCGTCTAGAAATGAAACTGTCTTAGGATAACTTGTAAGGTACTCCATTAAACTGACCAAAAGAAAGGTTCTATTTAAAGCACAAGGGGAAATTTATCACATTTACGCATTTGCCAACCCTCTAACATAGACACATTGATCAGGTGAGATTGCCATTTCAGAAGGATTAATTTTTCTGTCAGTTAATTTTGCACCAGAATCTCTGACGATGGCAAAAGGCTTTGATTCGGCACCTTCACCCATTTTGTGATTTGCAATAGTTGCTATGTTGTCGATAACAGCTTGAAATGTCACTTTGAGTGGATTATCATCCAGATCTTTTTGAGCTCTCATGTCCAATACTGGTTCAATTCCAGCACATGCTATAGCTATCCCTGACGTGCCAATTCGTGCAGGCATAAGGCGACTATCTACTAGAATAACTCCAATGTGAACTGAAAATCTTAAGAAAATTTTTCTTCTTAGCTCTTCTGCAATTAAAAATGGATTATTGGGATAGAGTATTACCTGGTCTTTTTTAGCATTTGATTTATCAATTCCAGCATTTGGCGCCATGATGTTATCTGACGAGGTTATGACAAAACCTGTAATGCCACCAAAAATTTTGTCTGACTCACGAAGAACAATCTCTGCAATCTGAGGCTTTATTTGGAATTTTTTAGAAACCTCTTTTCCTTTTTTTGATGGTTTTATGTTACTGGTATTTACTATTCTTCCCTGTGAATTAGAGATGTATTTTGTGGAAATTACCAAAACATCACCCTCTTGAATTTTTTCGTGGTTGTTCTTTAGAGTCTCTAAAAGTGCCTCAAAAACATCAAACTCACCTCTTTTTCTGGTTGAAACTAAGGGAGATACCGTAAGAGACATGATTTGTGGATGTTCTCTTTCTTTTTTATTCTTCTGAAAAGCTTTTAATCTGTAGAGCAAGTTTTTTCGATTATGAATATAGTGGAAAAAATTCTTGCTCGTGCTTCAGGAAAAGAAAGGGTTTCTCCTGATGATGTTATATTTGCTAATGTAGATAAGGTGATGGTTCATGATGTCTCTGGTCCTGGTGTTATCAAAGTTTTTGATAAATTGAAAAAACAGGGAATAAATGTAGACAAGTTGTGGGACTCTTCAAAAGTTTGGGTTGCTGAAGACCATTTCGTCCCATC
>JBMSGE010000029.1:0-14336 GCA_049414205.1 Nitrosopumilaceae archaeon | reverse complement strand
GATTCTCGAAATGGTGCTGGTCCCTCAACATCTAGTTTAGAATAAGACACATCCGTTGGTTCGAATCCCAAGTATTTCTATATTTTCAAGGATTTGTACTAACGAGAGGCAGGGTCCTTTGAGGATAGTATTTATCTAGATAAAATGTCCATTATCAGCTAGTGAAGAGGCCATTTCAAAGAAAATCAAAGGAAAAAAAATCTGAAACACTGGAGAAAAAAGAAATTACAAGTCTAGTGGATGCAGACTATAATCGTAAAAAATTATTCAAAAAAGGCGTTAATTTAATGGCCGATGAAAGGCTAGAGGAGGCCGTTGAAGTTTTTGAGCAGGCCCTAAGAATTGATCCTGATAATATTGAAACCCTGATGAAATTAGGTTATTCGAGATTTCATCTCGATGATCATTCAGGAGCCCTTAGAGTTTACGATAAAATTTTAGATATTGATGTTACAAATCCGGAAGCATGGAATTTAAAATCATTAGTACATTATGAACAGAAAAAATATGCCAAAGCACTAGATTCAGCTGAAAAAGCTGTAGAGTCAGATCCAACATATGGAATGGCATGGTACAACAAGGCATGTTTTCAATCAATGTTGAATCAGGTTCCAGAATCTTTGGAATCATTGAAGCGTTCAATTGAAATTGATGTTAAAAATGCTAGAAAATCCATCAGAGATAGAGATTTTCTAAATGTTAGAACAGAAGACGGATTTAAGAAAATTGAAGAAGTGGTAGTTTTAGAATCAATAAGACAGGGATATCATACCATTGGGGCAATTGTATGGACTACATTCATAGACAAAATAGATGTGGAGAAAGCCTTGCAGAAATTAATGGGTAAAGGTTTGATAATTCAAAACGAAAAAAGAGACGGGTTACACAGAATTCCGGTTTGGGACCTTGCGCCAGATGTTGCAAAAAGAATGGGAGAAGAGAAAAAAGGATTATTCGGAATTACTCGAAAGACATTACCAACTCCTGTTAAGAATTTGAAGAGTCTAAGCGAAGCAATTCAAATTGCAAAAGAAGCAATTGAAGAAGAAGATGTAGATAAAGCAATAGAAATCTTTGATGAGTTTATTGAAACTGACAGGTCAGGTCAACCAATGATTGAGAATTTCTTTGATGAACACAGAGAAATTAGATTATGGAAGATTAGACTCAAAGATAGAGGAGTGGACTACATCATAGACAACAAGGAAAAGATGTTGGATTTGTTTGACAACATCGAAAGCACAGTAACTAAAAAACTCAGAGAAGAAATAGCTTAATTATTCAGCAGACAAATCCCAGTAATTTGCATCTTCTTGCTTTTCAGTAGGTTTTGAGAGGTTTTTCCATTCTTTGAAAGACCTTACGTAAAGTTTGGCATTTGGAAGTCCTACTGATTTTAATGCATAATACGCCAAGCCAGACAAAGTCCCAACACTACCACAGTAAGTAATAATTTCAGAGTTTCCGGTAATCCCTCGGTTATCCAAAAGCCTTTTCATATCTTCTTTTGGTCGTAAAATTTTATCATTTGTAGCCAGTGTACGGTATGGGAGACTTATCGCACCTGGAATGTGCTGTTCAAGATAGTTTAATCGCTCTCTATTATCTACCAAAATCACATCTTTCTTTTCTTTTGCAGATTCTAAATAATCAGATGTAGCAAGAATTTCTGGTTTTAGGTTAAGGGAGTGTTCTTTGTTTTGTATATCAGGAACGACATTATCATTTTCTAATCCAAGTGATTTCCATTTCCCATAAGTTGTCTCAAGTAAGGAGACATCAGAATGTCCAAGATATTCCAGCGTCCATGCAACTCTTGAGGCAAGTGCTCCAAATGTGTCATCATACACAACCACAGATGTTTCGTCGTCTATACCCATTGAATTTACAAGTTTTAGTACTCTTTCAGGACTGTCATCAGATAGTAAATTTGCTAAAGGTAAATTTACAGCAGTAGGAATGTGATCTTTTTTATAATCTTCTTCTCGTCGGACATCGATTACCCTTACGCTTTTATCTCTAATTTCAGATCTTAAAGAATCAATATCAGTGGTTGTTTTTACAATTTTTTCTTGACTCAAGCTGCACATTCACCTTTTCCTGTCTTTGTATGATAACTAGAATCACTTCCATAATCTGCATAAAAATCAGGATCCTCTGTTTTTGATGGAGGTAATGTAAGAGGAGTAAGAATTTCTTTAAGGTCATTAATTGATTTGATTTTAGAATCATCAACACCATTAACTACTCTATGAATCCAAGACTTGAGATCATCTTCAGGTTTTTTGTTTTCTTTGAAAACTTCAATTATCTTTAAGATAACAGGAATTACTCTTTTTGCTGGAACTCTGAGGCAACTAATTCCAAGCATTGTTTCTCCATCAGATCTTCCACCTAACTGCATCATGTAGTTTGGATACATGTCTTTATCCACTCTTGCACCACCTCCAAAGAATCCAATAGTTGCAATTCCGTGTTGGCCACAAGAGTTAGGACATCCACTAATCTTAATTGAAGAATCACGCAAGTCGTCATCTTCATCTAATTTCAATTCCAAGAATTTTCTTTGAATTTCCTTGGCTATTCTATGAGAATTTGTAAGTGCGAGATTACAAGAGGTTGTTCCAGAGCAGCCTATAGGGGCAGACATAGTCAATGAGCCTGATTTTGCAAGTCCTGCGCTCAATAATTTGGTGTACAGATGAGGTAAATCATCTTCATGAACATAACGTAAAGAGATATTCTGTGAAAATCCAGCCCTTCCAAGGCCTTCTGCCGAATAGTCTTGAATTAACTCAGACAGAACATGGAGTTGGTTAGATGTTATGTCACCTGCTTCCAAAGTTACAAAAACAGAATAATATCCAGGTTGTTTTTGTTTGAAGGTACTTCCTTTAAGCCATCTCGCATACCCATCAACTGATGTAGAACCACTTTCATCAGAAACTCGAATTGGTCTTTTAATTTCATGTGGAGTATCATCAACATTTAATCTTGTGACAACTGATTGAGTGGCCCTAACAATTGCCCGTTCCTTTAAAACTAGATTTTGGAATTTCTCCCAACCCATGTCATTTACCAGATAACGCATTCTATTTCTAGCCAAGTTTTTCCTATCACCTAGCCTGTCAAAGATTCTCATTACTGCAATCGAGGTGTAAAGTAAGTCTTCTTCTGGAGTAAAGTCTTCTAATTGATGACCAATGAAGGATCTGTTTCCAAGGCCACCGCCCAAAAATATTTTGAATCCCTTTTGAATAGCACCGTCTTGTTCTTTGGTTTGAGGAATTAATCCTACATCAACCATCCTCACCATTCCATGTTTTTCACAGCATGTAAAATTAAATTTGAATTTTCTTGGTAAGTTTTGTGACATTGGGTTTCTTAAAAAGAATCTAGCAGTCGCAAGCGCATATGGGGTTGCATCAAACTGCTCATCAGGACAAACTCCAGAGAGAGGACTGCACATTACATTTCTAACAGTGTTTCCACATGCTTCTCTCGAAGTAAGTCCTACTTCAGATAACCCTCTTAGGATTTCAGAAACATCTTCTAAGACCACCCAATGTAATTGGATGTTTTCTCTTGTGGAAAAGTGTGCACTTCCGATAGAGAATTGTTCACTTAGTTGAGATATTCTTTCAATTTGATTTGGATAAATTTCACCGGCAGGTAATTTGATACGAATCATAGCATAATCATCTGCCAATCTTGTCCCATAAGCACCGTGTTGTAATCTAAAACGCCTAAAACTATCTGCATCATATTGCCCTTGACGGTATAATTTTACAGTATTTGCAAAGAAATCGGCTTCCTGGTTTCGAGCCCAATTGATTTTTCCTTTCTTTGGCTTTGGTTTAGATTGCTTTAGGTTGGTTGTCAATACATATCAATGTCGTCGAATTCGGTTATAAATTTTTGAAATAGGAAATTTTGGTACAAATAATTCAAAATCGAGACATTGTTTTTTATTTTAATAAAAACTTGGAATATGCAGTTAGGTCATACTAATTGCCCAAAAATTGTGCGAAAGTATTAATGTCAAATAAAAAATCAGGTTTAACATGCAAGAGGCAACAGTTGCACAAAAATCAGAAAAAATTTTCACAGACGTAAGAGAAGTTGAAATCACACGTGCAATTGCTAATGAATTTCATGATGTTCTAATAGATAGAGCAGAATCAGATGTTATAATTATAGGAGCAGGACCTGCAGGACTAACTGCCAGTAGAGAGCTTTCAAACAGAGGATTCAAAGTTTTGGTAATAGAGCAAAACAACTACCTAGGTGGAGGTTATTGGCTGGGCGGATATATGATGAATCCTGTAACAGTAAGAGAGCCTGCACAAAAAATTTGGGATGAGCTTGGAGTACCATACAAAAAAGTAATGGAAGGATTGTACCTCACTCCAGGACCACATGCAGTTTCAAAATTAATTGCAGGAGCATGTGATGCAGGAGTAAAGTTTCTTAATTTAACAAAGTTTGATGATCTAGTTTTGAAGAATGGCAGGGTTGCCGGAATCGTTGTAAACTGGATGCCAGTTTCTGCATTGCCTAGAAACATTACTTGTGTTGATCCAGTAGCATTTGAAGCTAAAATAATTATTGACGCTTCAGGACATGACTCAGTTGCAGTAAAAAGACTTGTAGATAGAGGACTGGTAGACTGGAAAGGAATGAATCCAATGTATGTAAATGAAGGAGAAGAGCACGTAGTAGAAAAAACTGGTGAAGTATATCCAGGATTGATTGCAGCAGGAATGTCAGTAACTGAAACCCATGGGTTAGCAAGAATGGGACCAACCTTTGGATCAATGTTGTTTTCAGGTAAAAGAGCAGCTGAGATTGCAGCTGAGAAAATCAAAGAGTTAGAAAGATAACTAATTACAGCATAGAGATTCTGTGAAAATTTCAAAAATTATACTATATGATGAGCCCACAGTACCTGAGATTCAATTAAAAAAACTTGCAGAATTTTTACAAAAAACATTTCCTGTAGAAGTAGAATTAAGAAAAAATATTTTACTTTATTCCACTAAAGATACACCTCAAAGTATTGCCGCATGTAAGATTTTCAATCTGAGAAAAGATTTTGAAAAACATATTCCCACACAAGAAGAAATTGCTTTTGAGGAATTAAATATTCAAGACACATCTAACACTGAAAACATTATCATGTATGACGGATTTCAACTTCATAAGGTCCTTACTGATTTAATCCCAAAAGAAGAAAATGTGAGAAATGTTTTTCATGTTTTTTTTACGAACAAATTAACTTGCACTTACGATTATAACGATTACAGATATCATGGTCGTGCACTTATTGGAGCAAATCCATCAATTATATCAACTACTGGGATAATAGAAGCACCTGCAAAACCAAGGGAATATTATTTTGAATTAATGAAGAATTTTACTCAAGGCGTAAATGTTGAGTTGGTAAAAGAGAAATTCAAGGGGACCTATTTAGAGTATCACGATTCGAGATTATCCAAAATAATAGAAGGGTATCTCATGCAAGCAATTTTTTATTATGAAACGGGTGATTCGTTTTGTGATAACAAGGACTGCAAATTACTTAATGCACATTGGCAAAAAGATCTAATTCATTCACAATTAGATTTTGGAAAGTTATGCGAAAACCACCAATCTATTTTAGAAGAAATGATTAAAAAAAACTAAAATTAAAAAATCTATTTCATTAAAAGAGTCAAAGGCATCCATATTTGCACATCTTCTTTGTCTTGCTTAAAATCATCAAATGCAATTTCGTCATTACATTTTTTCATATTTTTATCCTTCAAGCAATCAGCAAGTGCTTCAGCATACAACTGTTTTTGATCAGATTGAAATGCCTGCTCTTCTTCAAGAACACGGTTTGGATTTACTCCCATCAAATGGTAGGTATATTCAGTAGTTTCAATATCTAACAGTAAATTAGAAAATAAGGCTTTCTCAACAGTCATAATGTCATCTAAAAACCACTGTTTTTCAAAGCCTCCAACGCTGTGAGAGACAATAATCATATCTGCATTTTCAAATTCTTTTACTATCTTAAACTGAACAGATAAGACTTTGCTAAAATTATCCCAATGAGTCATAGACACTTGAAGATCTTCAAAATATTCACCGTCATTAACAAGGTGATTCATGCCGCTTGTTTTTAGAATTTTTACTGGAGCATAATCTGGTTTTTGTGAAGATGTGCCTTCAGGGAATATGTAAACTTCCAATCCGGATGGAGGGAGTTTGCCATTTAAACTGGGGAGTTCTATTGTGAGATTAGTTACCTCTCCTAAATTGACAGTTTGTTTTCTGTTTGGTTCATCTAATTTTATTGAATCAGGTACATTTCTAAGAGAGAACCCGTTTGGATAAGCCTTAACAATTTTGATTACTTCATCGTCTTCAATTTGATTATACGACATGTTGTAACCCATCACTCCTTTTGCATTTTGCAAGTTTCCATCAGATGTGACTGGATGGTTTAGACTTAGAGAATGTCCAATTTCATGTAAGGTGATTCTATTGATTACATCATAATCAAATTGTTTATGATCTTTGTTTTTTACAATATCTTCAAATTTTTCAAGGGTTAATGTCTCCCAAAATTTTTCATCTTCTTGGGCCATCTCTATTAAGGTGCTTTGATAATCATCAGTGTAAATTGTCACATTTGCAACTGGCGTAAGCGGGTGACTGAATCCTGCAACACCAGATAGTTGGAATGTTGTAGGATCAGGCGTATCGACATAATTCACAAACCCATCACAGACAGATTCATTGTTTGGATCAATGTGTAATGTCATGTCCCAAACAAAGGGATTGTTTGTTACTTCAACAATTCGATTATGCCAAGTTTTAATCGCATTTGCTGCAATATGATTAAACGTAGGATTTTCTTGATTATTTGTAATACAGTAATCAATGCGAGTATCATTAAAAACAATCAATCTGTTCCCTGTATAGGGTTGAAAATCCAAATATTCATGCTGGGATGATGGAGTATATGCAAAAACATTTTGATCGGCAGATATCGCAATTAAGACTAAAGATAATACAATTGCTATTTGCCCCAGCATTCTAAAATTTTTCTCTTGGTTTTTCTTAAAAGACTTTCTACACATCAATTACAAGCAAGTCCTATCATTGTCAAAAAATGATTTTTACACAATAATGATGATATTCCAAATTTTCACCTAAAGATCCCAAGGACAAAACATAGGGAGTGTTCAATTGAAAAATATTTCAATATAAGAGAAAATAACAAGAGGAGATCAAGCCTAATCAAAATCGGGCGATAGTGAGCAGGACTTGATTCCTACTAATCGATCTTATTTTGGTTCAAAAGAAATTAGGTTAAATTTTGTTAATTGATCGATCAGAATTTTCCACAAATTTCTCCTCAGAATAGGTCTATCACTTAAATTAATGAAATTTACAAAGTGTTTTCATGATGGCTGCAGATTCAGGAGCAACTGTTCTTGAGAAAAAAGACGATTCCCCGAAGATGCCAGACAAAAAGAAAACCAAATTTGATGTGGTAATAATTGGTGCAGGTCCATCAGGGTATACTGCAGGGATTTATTGTTCAAGAGCAGGATATGATACTTTGATTTTATCAGGTATTTTGCCAGGAGGTCAACTAGTAAACACAACTGAAGTGGAAAATTATCCAGGATTTGAAAATGGAATAATGGGTCCTGATTTGATGATAGAAATGAGAAAACAAACTCAAAGAATGGGTACCACGATAGTAGATGATGAAGCCATTAATGTAGACTTTAGAAACAGTCCTTTCAAAATCCTTACTGGATCTGAAGAGTATGAAGGAAGGGCAGTAATTATTGCCACAGGAGCTAATCCAAGAAAACTTGGCTTGGAAGGAGAACAAACTTTTGCTGGCAAAGGTGTTTCGTATTGTGCCACATGTGACGGTCCTTTTTTTAGAAATCAAGAATTGATAGTTGTTGGTGGTGGGGATTCTGCAATTGAAGAGGCAACATTTCTTACAAAATTTGCAACAAAGGTCCACGTAGTCCATAGACGAGATGAGTTACGAGCAAGCAAAGTAATGCAAGAGCGTGCTATTAACAATGAAAAAATTCAATTTCATTGGGATTCAGCTGTTACAGACATTAAAGGAGATCAAAAAATGCAACAAGCAATAATTAAAAATCTAAAAACAAATGAAGAGAAAACCCTTGATGTAGGAGGCCTGTTTGTGGCAATAGGTCATGAACCAAATACGCAATTATTCAAAAATCAAATCGACTTGGACGATGAAGGATACATTGTACTGAAAAACAAAACCACAACAAATATCGAAGGTGTTTTTGCTGCAGGCGATGTTCATGACAGAAATTATAGACAAGCAATAACTGCAGCAGCTTTTGGCTGCATGGCGGCAATTGATGTAGACAAATATCTTACCGAGAAATCCTAGTCTAAAAAATCTTAAAATCACTATAGTGAATCCCAACCTATTTCTTTAGGGATTTTCTTTTTAATATCATGAATTCGGAAAGTTCAATTTCAGAGTATAGTGAAAAACTTGAAAAATTAGGTAAAGAACTCGCAAAAATTCAATATGATTTTAAAATTGAAAATAAGCCCTCAGAGAAATATTGGTCTACAAGAATTGAGGAGTTTAATCAATACCATACTAAAGTTAACCAATATTTTACTCAAGCCTATTCATTAATGAATTTAGTAAATGAGGGAGAATCAGGGTTATTTCTCTTGAAGATAAGTAAACTAAAGCAATTAGGTGTTAAACTAATAGAAAATATGGAGAAAATAAAACAAAATCCATCAATAATGGATTTGAAAGATAAACAGCAAAGTAAATGGAGTATAGAACAAAAAGAAGAATTAATCAAATCAAATAAAGAATGTCTTGATCATGAAAAACACATGAATGTTTTCTTTAGAGAGTTTTATGAAAAAAATCTTAAAACAAAATAAAAAAATTTAAAATTAATAGGCTAATTCTGACATGTGTTTTGCTTCTTTTAGGCATTGATCAAATTCTTCAGAGTTCATTACTTTTTGATCCGCATAAACACTTTTGAATTTTCTGCCATCGTCAGCAAAAATTCCCACGACACAAGCATTTCCTTCAATATGATATTTTTTCATACATGCATAGACGGCAGCAGATGAGGGACTGATGAGCAATTTGTCTTTCTCAAAAACCTCTTTTACCACAGAAAATGCTTCTTGATTATCAACAGATATCCAATCATCAACTACATTTTCTCTTTTCAAGAACAAGTCTGGCTTGGCAGATTCTTCAAAGTTTCTCCAACCCTGAATCAGATGATCTTGTTGAGGCTGACATCCGATTATCTTTATGTTTGGATTTTTTTCTTTAAGATAAGTTCCAATTCCTGTAATTGTGCCACCGGTTCCCACACCAGTGAAGAAATGAGTTATCTTTCCTTCAGTTTGCTTCCAGATTTCAGGACCGGTTCCAACATAGTGTCCTTTGAAATTTGCCTCATTTGCATATTGATTTGGGGAATAGTAAGTATCAGGTCGAGAGGATGCAATGGATGTAGCAAGAGCAATACTTTGATCAGTTCCTGCACCTACTTTAGGACATAAATCATCACTTGTTTCAAAAATTTTTGCTCCAAGATTTCGAATAATTTCTTTAGTTTCATTACTTGCTTTTTCTGGAATTACAATTTCTACCTTATATCCTAAAAGATTAGCTATTCCAGTAAGAGCAATTCCCGTATTTCCAGAGGTGGGTTCTATAATGATGCTCTTGCCCTTTGTTAGAATTCCTTTTTCTTCTCCATCTTTTATCATCCAATAAGCTGCACGGTCTTTGACTGAACCAAATGGGTTATGACCCTCAAGTTTTGCAAAGTAGTCCACATTGTTTTTCGATAAAGATTCTAATTTGACAAGAGGGGTATTTCCAACTCTGTTTAATGTATCTGTGTCAGTAACAGCTTTTGTGGCTATGATTACTTCACCTTTTTAATTTGAAATGTAATTGTATTTCCATCTTTAGTCATATCTAAAAGTTCATGGCCGTTTCTTGTGACCCATCTAGAAATATCATCCTCTGCAGCAGGATCATCGGCAGAGACAACTAAAACTTCTCCCACCTGCATTTTTTCAATTTCAATTTTAGTTCTAAAAACAGGTTCTGGGCAGAAAAGACCAGTTGCATCTAATTTTTTTTCCGAAGTTTCAGACATACGTGTTTCTATTTCATAATGCCTGATTTGTCATATTAAAATCTATTTCAGATTAGCTAATCCTACTAAAAAATTCTGACTATCTGAAAAGGTCTTCATTTTCTGGGCGGATGATTTCAGAAATATGTTCATCATTATTTGAAAATTTGTAATCACGAATAATTGCTACAGGACATTTGTTATTTTTTCCCATAACTAATTCCGCTGTTGATGCAATCTCATCAGATATTGCAATAGCCGTTACTCTCAAAATATTTCCAAATGCATCTTGAGTTCCAGCATAATCCAGTATGGGAGAAATTCCAGATAAGCCAATTGCACAGTTGGTCTGTCCATTTCGAAATGGCCTGCCAAAAGTGTCAGATACAACAACTGCAATACGTTTTCCCGTTTTGTTTAAAATTGCATCTTTGATTTTTTGTGCAGAAAGATCTGAATCAATAGGAAGTAAAGTAGCAAATCCACCTTTGACGTTGCTTTCATCAATTCCAGCATTTGCACAAATAAATCCGTGATTTGTCTCCACAATAATTACACCATTTTGCATCCTTACAATTTTTTTAGATTCTGAAAGAATTAATTCTACAATTCGCGGATCTTTTTGATATTGGGAAGCAATGCCTTGAGCCAACAATGAAGGAGTAATTTTTGATAATTCTATTGTTCTTCCTTCTTGTTTAGAAATAATTTTTTGAGCTATAACCAATATATCATCATCTTTAATCTCCACAGAAGATAAAATCAATTCAGTAAGATTGTCATTTACTTCAATTTCATTTGAGATTTGGACGGGGATAACTTGCAATTATAATTATTCAGAGATGCAGTAAAATATTGTTTATGCTAGGGTGGGTGTCTCTAATTCCATTTTGTAATGTTTATTTATTATGTCTAAAATTTTTGAGAGATCTTTTTCTTCTAAAGTGGTTGTTGCCAAATCTTTTACTAGATCTTGTGCCCTAAAGGCAATGCCTAAACCACATACATCAAATAGCTTAACATCATTTGCACCATCTACTACACAAGCAATATTGTCCTTGTCTTCACCCCATTCTTCAATTTTTATTCTAGCAGACTTTGCTTTATCTGAATCTACGTTTATCTTTACACCATCTAACTTTCCATCTTTGAAGAGAAGTTCATTTGAAAACACATAATCCAAATCCAATTCTTTTTGAAGTCTGTCAGTCATTATTGTAAAACCTCCAGAAACTGCCATTAGTTTCCACCCAGCAGCTTTGAGAATTCTGCATGCCTCTTTTGCTCCTGTCATTATTGGTAAATCATCTGCAACGACTTGACATGTATCATAATCTAATCCTCTTAGCGCATCAACTCTTGTTTTCAATCCTTCTTCCCAATTAATCACTCCTTGAATGCCTTTTTTGGTAATTTCCCAAATCTCATTTTCTTTACCTAATTTTTCAGCTAGGATAGGCAAATATTCTGCATCATAAAGAACTCCTTCAACGTCAAAAATTACAAGCAATTGATTTCTGATCTCCAAACAAAAATCTAATTATTTTAAGGTTAAGAATTGAATAGCGATTTGTATTACAAAGATCGCAATAAAGTTTCTAATGTAAAATCATTCATCAACTATGACAGGGGCAATCTTGGAATTCGTTTTCTCAGATTTTCCAATACCAACAATCATAGTTACAAATTCCTTCATGCTAAAAGGAGTGCTAACACAGGCACTAGCCCCAAAGTCAAAACATTGGTTGAGTTTTTCTCCTTGAGTTGAACTAACAATAATGATTTTTGATTCAGGATGATTTTTTTTTATCTCTTTAAGTACATCTAAACCGTCACTTTTTGAAAGAGAAAGATCAGAAATCAACAGATCAGGCTTTACTATATCATATTTTTCGACAGCTTCAAACCCGTTATCGGTTTCAAACACAATCTCGTAATTGATTGAGGAAAGTAGTTTTTTCACTAACCAAAGTGGTTTTTCTGAATTTTCTACAATCATTACGCCTGACATACTATTTTTTTGCCAATCTCGGTTATAGAAGTTACTACTCTTTAGAGCACTTTTAAACTAAAATTTGATTTTAAATAAAAAAAACGCTAATAATAAATCGAGGAAGAAGCGGGGAAAAATATGAGCGATGAACTTGAACGCAAATATGAAGTAGAAATACAGTCTACTGAAGAAAGACAAAAACTTTCCAAAGAACTCAAAGCTGAACTTCAAGAATCAGGAATGATGGACGAGAAGGGGAAACTTAAGCTTAAAGGAGTAAGTCCAAAAATGCTCAAAAGAATGAAACAGGAATTTGTTGATTGTCCTGTTTTAGAGGGTAAAATTCAATTTATTCAGTGCTTTGTTTGTCCTAATTTTCAAAGCAGAGTTATGGGCAAGGTATTCTGTAAAGGCGACGCTTTAGATTAAATTCGTTTTACTTTATCCATAATTTAGCATAATAATTCTATCACGAAAGGCTCATTAGTAAAAATACATTTTCAAAATTTGAATTGGGAAAAGAAAGTGTTGGGATATCAGTATCAAAAAAAGATGATTTTAGTGAGTGGTACACCCAAGTAGTTCTAAAAGCCAAGTTAGCAGATTATGCCCCCGTTAAAGGATTAATCGTCCTAAGACCAGATGGCTATTCAATTTGGGAGTCATTGAAGAGTACTTTTGATAGAAAATTTTCTCAAAATGGGATAAGAAATGGATTTCTTCCCGTTTTAATTCCAGAATCTCTCCTTGGTAAAGAACAGAAACATTTTGCGGGTTTTAATCCAGAAGTATTTTGGGTAACACATTCAGGAGAAAATGAAGTAGGAGACAGACTTGCATTAAGGCCAACTTCAGAGACCTTAGCATATACACTGTATTCCAAGTGGATTAAAAGCTGGAGAGACTTACCGCTAAAAATCAATTTTTGGAATACTGCTTTGCGTGCTGAGATTAAAGCAACAAAACCTTTCCTAAGAACTTCAGAGTTCCTATGGCAAGAAGGACATACCGTCCACACCACAGAAGAGGAAGCAAAAGATGAAGTTCTAAAGATTTTAGAAATTTACAAAAATACAGTAGAAGAAGAACTAGCCATTCCCGTAATTACCGGAAAAAAGAGTGAGAAAGAAAAGTTTGTTGGCGCAGTATACACCACGACGATGGAATCAATAATGCCTGATGGCAAGGCATTGCAAATGGGAACTTCACATTTTCTAGGACAGAATTTTTCAAAGCCTTTTGAAGTAAAATTTGCAGATAAAGACAATGTTGAGCATTTTGCTTGGCAAACTTCATGGGGAGTTTCATGGAGGTTGATTGGAGCCATGATTATGGTTCACGGAGATGATCAGGGCCTAGTTTTACCCCCCAAAGTTGCACCAACTCAAGTAGTAATTGTACCAATTTACAACACTGATGAAGACAAAAAGAGAATTTTAGGAAAAGCAAATGAAATTAAACAAAGTTTAGACTCTAAACAAATTAGAACGCATGTTGATGAGAGAACAGAGATGTCACCAGGATACAAATTTAATGATTGGGAGATGAAGGGAGTCCCACTACGAATAGAAATCGGTCCCAAAGATATGGATAAACAAAAAGTTCTGATAGCTAAAAGATACAATAAAGAAAAAACAGATTTGAGTTTTAATGAAATAGACAAAATCGAAAGCATTCTTGATGAAATTCAATCCAAAATGTTAGAAAATGCAAGAGAACAATCTAAACTTAATACAATTGATATTTCAGACTATAAAGAATTTAAAGAAAAAATTGCAAAAGGAGGATTTTTCAATGCACCCTGGTGTGGAAATCAAGAATGTGAAGAAAAAATCAAAGAAGAGACAGGTGCAGATATTAGAGTTATTCCATTTGATAGTGAAGACGAAAATAGAAATTGTGTTTATTGTAATGAAAAGAGTACGTCAATCCCCATATTTGCAAGAGGATACTAGAAACAATATCCAAAAATATCGTATTTTTCTATATATAAGATGAATTTACTATGACAGATCTTTATCGTATGCTTCCTGAAGAAATGGAAGATTTGGTATTAGAATTAGGCCAACCACGTTTCAGAGCAGATCAAATTCTTTATGCTTTATACTACAAATTCCCAAAAGATCTTTCTGAGATAAAGCAAC
>JBMSGE010000028.1:0-14721 GCA_049414205.1 Nitrosopumilaceae archaeon | reverse complement strand
GATCTGAACCCGCGACCTAACGCTTACGAGGCGTTCGCTCTACCAGGCTGAGCTATCGAGGCGCTTTGGGCTTGTTCTGTCAGAGTTTATAAAAAGGCTTTCTGGGTTTGATCAGATGAAAAAAACCATTTCTGGAATTAGGGGAATTTTTGGAGATGATTTGACTTTACGAGAGGTGTTAGAATTTTCTAATAATTTTTCATCACTGATAAAATCACAAAAATGCGTAATTGGAAAAGATACAAGGCCATCCGGCGAGATGGTAAAACAAACTGCTGCTTCTGCTTTGTTGCAAAACGGAATTGATGTTTTTGATCTTGGGTTGTCTCCAACTCCAGTTGTTTTTCATGAAGCAAGAAAGTATGGTTCAGGAATTATCGTAACATCATCACATAATCCCATACAATGGAATGGTTTGAAATTCATAATTGAGGGACGTGGAATTAACGAGGCCGAACTTCCAAAGATTATAGAGCAGCAGGAATTACCAAAGACCTCTATTGGTCATGAGGAAAAAATTGACTCTTCATACCTGGAACACGCTCAAAATATTGTAGGTAAGGTGGAAAATGCCCCTAAAATTGCCGTTGACATTGGTGGCGGGGCTGCAAAAGAGTATGCCCCACAACTACTTGAAAATCTGGGTTGTGGTGTCCAGGTGATAAACTCAGAATTGCAAAACTGTAGCAGAGGTCCGGATCCAACATCAGATAGTTTGTCAGATTTAGTTTCGGCAACTTCTGATAAAGATATTGGATTTGCATTTGACTTGGATGGGGACAGACTAGTTGTTGTAAAGAATGGAAAAAAACAAACACCCGATGTTACACTAGGTCTAGGAGTTGCAAAGTCTTTAGACTTGGGTTACAAGAATTTTGTTTTGAGTATTGACACTAGTGTTTCAGTTGAAAAATACATCAAACAAAACGGTGGAACTGTAAAACGCTCAAAGGTTGGTGAGGCAAACGTAATTGATTTGATGTTGCAAAGCAATGCACAAGCTGGCGGAGAAGGAAGCAGCGCAGGATTTGTTTTGCCGGAGTTTAATTATTGCAGAGACGGAATACTAACAAGCGGTTTGATTGCATCGATGCTTGGAACCTCTCAGTTCAATGATATTCTTAGTTTCATGGAAAACTATATTCAAATTCGTGACAAGACTAGCGTTGATTCACAATATCATGACAAGGTAATTGAAAAAGTTGCAGAAAAGTTTGGAGATAATTATTCAGAGGTAATTACTTTGGATGGGATTAAGGGGATTATTGATGAGGACAGTTGGGTATTGATTAGAAAATCAAACACTGAGGACATTATTCGAATTTCTGCTGAATCCAATGATCAAGATAAATGCAATAGAATTGTTAAAGAATCAACAGAACTAGTGAAGCAGTGTTATGAAGAAATTAGATGAATCTGAAATAATTAAAAAATTTCAAAGCGTATTTGGAGACCGAAATTTTATTTCTGAAGACGTCGAGTCATTTCCAGTAGGTAAGACTCAGGTTATCGTCAAAGTAGATACTCTAGTTCAGAGTACTGATATCCCGCCGCAAATGAGTCTAAAGGATGCGGCCAGAAAGAGTATTGTTGCCTGCGTGAGTGACTTTGCATCAAAGGGTGTAAAGCCTGAATTTGGGATAATTTCAGTTAATTTACCCTCAAATGTTACTTCAAAGAAAGTCTCAGAGATTGCCCAAGGAGTAAAGAGTGCATCAAAGGAGTTCGGAGTAAAAATTTTGGGCGGGGATACCAATCAAGGAAAAGAAATTGTATTTCATGTCTGCTTGTTTGGGTCTGCAAAAAAAATAGTCAAAAGAAAAGGCGCAAAGCCAGGAGATTTGATCTTTGCAAGTGGTCCGTTTGGTCTTACTGGTGCAGGTTTACAAATTCTTCTAAAAAAAATCAAAGCAAATGATAGTTTTGCAAAAACTGCAATAAAATCTGTGTTAAGACCATCGCCACGACTCCAGTTTGGATTGAAATGCAGTTCCTACTTTACATCTTCGATGGATTCCAGTGATGGCTTGTCCACTACACTAAATGAGATGGCAAGACAAAGCAAGTGCAAGTTTGTTGTAGAAACAATTCCTTCAAAGAAAGGAGTGGAGGGATTTGCTAAAAAATACAAAAAGAATGTTGACTCTCTTGTTTTTCATACAGGCGAGGAATACGAGATTGTTTTTACTGCTCCTGCAAAATACAGATCAAAGATTGTTAGCATTGCAAAAACTGCAAAGACACCAATTATGGAAATGGGTAAAGTGGTAAAAGGTGCTGGAGTAGTAATAGAACAAAATCAAAAACAAATCAAGTTAAAGGATTTGGGTTATCATCATTTCAAATGAGGCATTATCACAGCCTAGGACCAAAACAAATCTAATAGACATGTTTTGGTCAACTTGAAAGGCCTCTCCAGAAACTTCTATCTGTTTTGCCGGTCGCAAATTCTTTACAATCACATAACTTGCACGAGGTTCTTTTTACCGTAGTAATATTGGGGTGTGGAAAATAGAATCCAACTTCCATTGGATTACGAGGTATCTTGTATGTGGGTTTGGTAGAGTGATGCTGGCTTTCTTGATGGCCGCAAGTGCATTTTTCTCCAAATGGGTCTCGGTTCATTTTTCTCCTCATATGTAATGTGTTAGTTTGTGAGTCCTCCATTCTACATCATACATCATCATAAACCCATAATGAGTACAATCAAAAAACACTTTCAACTAATCAGATAGAAAATCAAAACATCATAAGTTCTTCTAATGTTTGTGTAGGTTTCCTATTAGCTTTCAAAGGATTGAAAAGGGTTGTGTTTTACTTTGAAAATTAACACACACCTTACACAAACCCTTTCTTCCCCAGATGGTTCTAATGAATAATGACTTTTTTGATGACACCTAGGACATATGTAGCCACCCACAAAAATTTTTACTACAATAAATTATTTAGTTTCTTGTCAGTATCAAATTTTTCATGACACAATGTTACACTTTCAATAATTTTTGGAAATGAGAGATTGTAATGAAAGTTAAAAACAAAAGTTACACGGTTTTTGGTTTTAGAAAACAAGAACTTTGATCTGGGATCTTATAGAGTTTAAAATATTATAATGCAATGTAAATAGATGGCGTAAGATCGATCATAGAAAAACCTCCGACCTATCTAAATACAAAATTATTTTTTAGAGTCGACATAAAAGGATATAGTACAATTCATTCATCTATTCGCCTGAATAGTAAGCACGTTCTACCTTACTTGCAATGCCAACAAGAGTTTCAGGAGACAAATTAGAAACACAGTCTTTCATCCACAGATCATCAAGATACTGCAGCGCATTTGCATCTTCTTTTGGCATTTTATCAAAATCAATCTCAGAATACTTTACCTGAATCTTGAATCCTTCAGCTGCAATCTTTTCGCATTTTTCTTCCAGATCTAATTGTTGAATAGTGTTATCTGCTGGTGCAAAAAACTGCATTGCCATTGAACCAACTAATGCCGATCCGACCCCAACTGCAACGACCAGCAAGATGATTGGTTTCACACGCACAGACGGCAATTATCACATAAGTAGTCTTGCCGGAGTATACCAAGGCAAAATCAATGTTTTTTAAACCCTTTAGAGTCTATGCAGACATTGTCAGAAACTGAAGCTCAGGTAGAAGAGGCAAAAGTTGAGGAAACTCAGGCTCCCGCAGAGGAAGCAAAGGCTGTAGAAACTCCAGTAGAGGAAGCAGTTGAGGAGCCTAAAACTGAAGCCAAAGCCGAAAAAAAGGCAGAACCAGAACCTGAGGCCAAAAAAGAGGGTCCCGCAAAATGGGGAATTGCTCACATCTTCAGTAGTTACAATAACACCATTATTCACATGACTGACCTAACTGGTGCTGAAACTGTCGCGCTATCATCAGGTGGCGTTCACGTCAATGCAGACAGATACGAGTCATCACCATTTGCAGCAATGAAGGCTGCAAACACTGTAATTGAATCTGCAAAGACAAAAGGATTCACAGGATTTCATATTCGAGTCCGTGCAGTTGGCGGTGTAGGATCACGTGTTCCAGGACCAGGTGCACAAGCTGCAATCAGAGCACTAGCTCGTGGCGGATTTAAAATCGGAAGAATTGATGATGTTACACCAATACCTCATGATACCACCAGAAAGAAAGGCGGTAAAAGAGGAAGAAGAGTCTAGGAATTTACAATTTTTAAATTAACAATACATCCTTTAGATCCAAAATAATCGGTCATAAAGTCTGTAAATTTTTCAGATGGATTGTTTCCTCTGTACTTTGCAAGCATGTCTGCAAATTTTTTTTCAATGGCATCTTGCAGATCCCCTTTGATTGCAAGTTTGAAAAAAGTCCAACCAAATTTAGAGTAGGGTTCGCTAAACGCATAACCATTTGCACCACCAACCAAAGTTTCCATGTGAGACATTGCCATCTTCATTGCAAGTTTGTCATCAGTAAAATTTTTGGTGCTAACCTCAAAGGTAGTGCTCATTGTTCTTCACTTTTTTTGCTGTTTAGTTTTTCAGTTAGGGACACGAATTTTCCGTCTTGCTCTACGTTGATTTTTGTCTGCATTCGAACATTTAGTCCAACTGTTCTGAACAATGATAGTAACTGTCCGCCATCAATTCTCTCATCAAACTCTCCAGTGCTGATTAGTTGAGCAAGCTGGCCAATTACTGCTTTAGTTTCATTTGGGAATTGAGCTTCTGCGTTTTGTAATACTTCGTCTGCTCTAAATCCAAGTTTAGTTGCAACTATTTCTCTAGGAGTAGGTTGTGGTTTTTCTTGTTGTTCTGCTTTTGGCTCTTCAGGTTTGGGCTGGTTTTGAGTTGAGATGTTTTTTTGCATCTCTGCGAGTCTTTTTGCCTTTAGTCTTTCTAGTTCTGAATCTTCGCTCAACCCTTAATCACACCTATAGGCACCAATTTTGCGACTTTAGTGGCTATTCCTAGGTCATGTGAGACATTAACTACAGAATCTACATCCTTGTAGGCCTGCGGAGTCTCCTCAACAACGCCATCTCTGGTCAATGCTTTAATGACAATTCCTTTATCATTTAACGATTTTTTGACATTCTCTTCTGTGTAGTTTCTTCTTGCTTTTGATCTTGACATGGTTCGTCCTGCACCATGTGCAGTTGAGCCAAAACTAAGTTTCATAGAGTTTGGCTGTCCAAGTAAAATCCAGCTTGCAGTTCCCATAGAACCTGGAACCAGTACTGGTTGTCCTAAATGTCTGTACTTTAGTGGAACCTCTTCGCGCTCAGCTGGAAATGCTCGAGTTGCACCCTTTCTATGAACGACAAGTTTTCTGTCCTCGCCGTTTACTTTGTGTTTTTCAACCTTTGCGATGTTGTGTGCAACATCATAAACTAGTTTCATATCTAAATCAGATTCGGATTGTCCGAAAACCCTCTCAAATGATTTTCTAGTCCAATGAGTTAGCATTTGTCTATTGCTCCATGCATAGTTTAAAGCTGAGAACATTGCCTTTCTGTAAGACTCTCCTTCCTCAGAAGTATTTGGAACACATGCAAGTTCTCTGTCTTTTAGATGAATATTATATTTTTGCAAAGCTTGCTCTGATGTTCGCAAGTAATCACTACAAACTTGGTGTCCAAATCCTCTGGAGCCACAATGAAGTAAAACTGTAATTGTTCCCTCTGTGATTCCCATTTGTTTTGCAGCTTCTTCATCATGAATCTCTGCTACCTTTTGTACTTCTAAAAAGTGATTACCAGAACCAAGAGAGCCAAGCTGTGGCATTCCTCTCTTTCTAGCTTTATCTGAAATTTTGTTAGGGTCTGCATTGTCAATCTGTCCGTTCTCCTCACATACTTCTGCATCATGTGCATCTCCATATCCATGATCAATTGCCCAGTTTACTCCACGAGTTAGTACCTCATCTAGTTCTGAATGGCTCAACTTTACAGAGCCTTTTGAGCCTACACCAGATGGAATTGAGCTAAAAAGATCAGTTACAAGATTTTTGAGCTTTGCGCGAACTTGGTCTTCATTTAGATTTGAGCGTAATAGTCTGACTCCGCAATTAATGTCATATCCAACACCACCGGGGCTAATCATTCCCTCTTCTGCATCCATTGCAGCAACTCCACCTACTGGGAAGCCATATCCTTCATGCCCATCAGGTAATACTACAGAATGGCTGACAATTCCTGGAATTGATGCGACATTTTTTGCCTGCATTATGGTTCTGTCAGTTAGCATTTTGTCAAGTAACCCTTCATTGGCATAAATTCTGACTGGAACTTTCATTCCTTCATTGGAATCAGCTTCAATTTCGTATTGGTTCTCACCAATTTTTTTTGGAGTTACAGAGGACATGTATAATGGATTGATTTGCGTATATGACAATTTAAATCCTAAGCAGAAATTCCAAAAACTCTTTAGCTTCAGGAGTTGTGCAGATAGTATGAAGAAATGCTCATGTCATCTGTGTGAATGCCCCAGTGAGATCAAAGAGTTTGGTCACAGATATGAAGAAGAAAACGCAATTGTAGAAGCTGAATTTGAGCATGATGCAGACAAGGTTGATGCCATAATTGCAGAGATTTGCGATTCTTGCGAGAAGGGACAGCATCCTGGAAAGCCAAAGCAATAGTTTTGGCAAAAAGTTAAACTCTAATTCGAATACAAATTCTTGTGGATAAGGACTTTCAGAAAAAACACAACAAGGCACTTGACATGTTGCAAGACTACAAGAGTTATTTGGAAAAACAAATCATTAATCTCAAAAAATTAGATGAGCAATCTGAATTTATGCAAAAATGGAATGAACAGGCCATAAAAGAAAAAACAGAAGAGATTGTAGTGATTGATAAAATATTGAAGAGTTTGGTTCGCTTTTAGGGCTAATTTGGGCTCAAAATCCTATTCTAGTCCACTTATGATTTGTATGAACAAATTCTCAGCGTTGGTTAAATGTGGTAAAGTGTTAGGAATACTATGCAATGGTGCATTACAGAATTAGAGTCATGCAATTGTTTATCGTTTACCAGACCATAGACAATCCCTAAGTATTCGTCTGTTGCCATAGGAGTCATTTTCGCACCATTGCATTTTTTCAATTATTGATAAATCCACGGAATAATCATCAAAATTCAATTTTTAGCAAATCCCAGTTTTGGGAAAGTTGATGTTGCATGTGTAATAGAACAAACGAACACTGTTCTAAATATTATTACAATCTACTAGTACCATGAAAGTTCAAGTTGTAGAACCCGGAGAAGCAATGGCCGATACCGTAAAAAAAATTCTAAGTTCAAAAAATTCTGAGGTCCTTGACACCAGATCTTCAGGTGTCGATAAAAATGAAAAAATGGTTTCAATTAATGCAAATAAACTACGACAGATGGAGCAAAAACAAGAATTGTTAGTCGGTTTGACAAATTTGCTGTATAAAAAATTCGAAGAGATGAATCCAACAAAGAAATATTCTAAATTTGAGATGACTGATATTTCTTGGTACAAAAATAAAATATCAAGTTAAATTCTAAAGCTAACAAATCACCCCCATCATATTCAATGACAGTCTAAAAATGGTTTTAAGATTCACAGGTAAAAAAAAGACCAAAAACTAGTGCCAATTACCACAAAAAAGTATTTGTGGATGCTCTCTTAGAAAATGTGAGTATAATATGAAAATTCTATGCGTAGAAGATGACTTGGATATTGCAACCCTGCTTGATAACACATTATCAGCAAGTGGACATCATGTCTCTACCTGCAATGACGGGCTTGAGGCAGTATCCCAAATACAAAGTGGGGAGTTTAACTTGATTTTTCTGGATTTGGGAATTCCAGAACTCTCAGGAAACGAGGTCATAGATAGACTTGCAAATGATGATCTTTTAGATAGCCTAAACATCGTTATTTTATCAGCTAATGACCTTACCCAAGGTGAACAAGAAGACTTTGCAAAAAAAGGAATTAAAGAAATACTCAAAAAACCAGTTTCTCTTGAAAAAATCTTGCAGGCAGTAGAGAGATTCGAATAGTTTATTGTGTAAATTTTGCCTTTAAGATAGAAAACATCTAAGAGGTTAAAGAATCAAAATGTTGCGCGGAAATTTTTAGAGGCAGTTTTATTCTAAATGATGTAGGGTTGTTTGAAACTGATATTTTGCCTCCATGTGATTCAATGATGGATTTGCAGCTTGCAAGGCCAAGACCAGTTCCCTCTTTTTTAGTAGTAAATAACGGATCAAAAATCTTAGGAATGACATCTTCAGAAATTCCAGACCCAGAGTCTTGTATTACAATTAGTACTTCGTCATTGTCTTTCAAAAAGCTAATAGTAATACTACCTGACTTATCCCCTATTGCCTGAATAGAATTAGTTAGAAGGTTTTCAAATACAACTTCAATTTGATTGGGATCACAGTTTATTTTCATGTCATTTGTAGGCAAGAAAATTTTTATGTTTTCAGGTGCATGAATTGATTTTATGCCATGTGCAAGTATTTTTTGCAGTGAAGTTTCCTGGTACTCTGGGTCTTTTGCCCTCACGTAATCTAAAACATTTTCTACCATGTATTTTATTTTCGACGTTGCACGGTCAATCATATCCAAAGTTTTGAGTTCTTTTTCATCCATAGATTTGTGTGTTTGACCCCACCATCCTACTCCCATACTAATTATGGAAAGAGGATTTCGGATGTCATGAGCCAGACGTGAGGAAAGTTCCCCAATGGCTGAAAATCGTTCGTTTTTGAGAAGTTTTAGTTGAGCATCCTTGATACTTTCTTGCATTTTATTGATATCTATTGCCAATTCCTTGATTTCATCAGAACCAGAAAGTTCTGCTTTTTCACCTAATTTCCCTTTTGAGATTTCCTTTGTGGCAGCTTGTAATTTGCGAATTGGTTTTGTAATTGAATTGGCTACAAAAAGCGATATTGAAATTGAAAAAGCAATTGAGGCAATTATTGAATAAATGAAAATCCAATAAATTTTTTGCAGTTCTGATAATGCATCTTCCTTGTTAACTAAAACGGATAATCCCCAGTCAGTTTCTCCGATGTATTTGGTTGAGGCAAAAACCAAGTTTCCTTGATAGTCCAAATGATCAGAGAAAGTTGATTGGTGCTGCATCAGGGAATGCATTATTGGATCATGTAACTGTGTTTTTGGAATTATGATGGTAGTGTGATCAGCATTTAGTAGCGGAGTAATAATTTTGGCATTTCCATTTTCGTCGATTTCAGAAAGAATCAATTCTCCTGAATCGCCAAACAAGATTTCATGATTTAGATTTCCGGTTATCAAATCCAAATTTGTATCAATTACCATTATTCCAAGAAATTTATTGTCTAGTCGAATTGGACCAGATACTTTCAATCCAAATTTTTCATTATCGTCACTATCGACATTAATTGTCTTAGAATAGTGAGAGTTTTGGAAAACAGGTGTGTCTACATAATTTTTTGCCAAGCGGTTCTCATTGGTAGAAAATATTACAATTCCGTCTGAATCAAGTATATGCAGATCAGAAATGTCATTTATCGCAGAGCTAGCATCACCTAAAATTTTGTTAATTTGATCACGATCTGCATCGTTTGGAGACTCCAAATAACTGGCAAGATTTTCTTTGAGTTGGTGTCTGCTTGTTATCATGTCAAGTCTCTCATAGTTCCGTGAAATAGATTCTGAGACTCGTAATTTTTCTAAGGTAGCCACGGATTCAATCTCATCAATAACATCCTTTGTAATCTCATTTTGAGTTGTATATATCGAAAACAAGCCTGAAATAATTAGAATTGGGATGACGATAGATACCATACCAATGAATAGTTTTCTTGCAATTTTCATCTAGTCAAACCTCTCCAAAATTATATTTTCTAGGTGTCTAGGAAATTCTATTCCAAGTTGTTTGGCAGTTTGTGAATTTACAAAGATATGATCACCCTTTTGCTTTTCTGACATGATATCTGAAGGATTTCCTCCATGCAAAATCATAACAGCTTTATTGCCTGCAAGTTTTCCAAGTGTGTAAGGATCTGCTACGTTTCCTGCAAGACCACCGGATTTAATTCCACCTTTCAAACAACTAAATGCAGGTTTGTTATTCTCAAGACCCATTCTAATTGAAATTTCTTCAGCACCACTTTGTACTAGAGTGTCACATGCATTATACAAAACATCTACTTCTGAAATCTTTTGATTGATGATTTGTTCAACCTCTTTTAGAGAAGTAGGATCGATTTTGATAACGTCAATTCCTTTTGTTTGTCCATAATCCCTCATTTGACTAAATTGAATTTCAGAATTTGGTTCACCAAAACGGTGTAAAAATCCAACTGACTTTGCTTCAGTGATATCAAATATCAAATCTAATTGTTTTTCAACTGGAATAAAGTTAGAAGTGCCAACAAGATTATTTCCTGAGGACTCGTAGCTTTCAATAATATTTGCTCCAACGGGAAAGGTGACTATTGAAAAGACTATTGGAATATCCTGTGTCATCTCTTTTGCAATTAGTGTGCCAGGTGTAGTTAAAGAAAATATTATATCTACATCTTTTTCAATGAATTCTTGAATTATTTCTCGTTGTTTTAATTTGTCCCCATTTGGATTTTTTTCAAAATACTCAACATTTTCTCCTTCGATGAAACCATAAACTTCTAATGATTCTTTGAATCCTTGAATATTTTCATCAAAATCACTACTGTCTACCCATCTAGCAATTCCAATCTTTGCAGAATCTCCGTGTTCAACAAACTCGGTTTGAGCAGTAATGTTAGTTCCGGTTGAACCTAAGAGTAGAATTACCGAAAGGGCCAATGCAATTTTGTATATCACGAGTTTTTTTAGGCCAAATTGGGTTTATCATACTAGGAGTAAACAAAAAAGACATACTCTCACGGAATTATTTTTAAATAATAAAAAATCCTGATTTAATCGGACATTTTCAGAGTGTTTTCAGCTGTACGAATAAAATCTTCTAATTTTGCTATCTCATGAGTAATTTTCAAAGCAGATTCCTTATCTTCAGATATTTCACTCTCTAAAAGGGAGTTTCGTTTTTTGAGCAGATCTTTTTGTCTTTTATTTGCCAATACCATGTTTTCTCTTAATTCTTTCTTGCTAGTAATAGGAATCACCAAATTTTCCATCACTTTGTTTCACTGACAATCATACCTCTCATCTAAAGTAAAATTCTCTGAATATCCAATGTTTAAGGGGTAAAGAGTTGATCTTCGAAAAGACACGTTAAACCACATCACTTGCAATGATAACAAGTAACAACAAAAAAGGAAAACCAAATGCTATTCCAACTTTCTTATTTCGCATACACTTAGCTTTTGTTCTGCTATATTAACAGGACGAACTAATGCTGCTTTTAGTGAAATTTCCAACCGTTCTTATAGTAAGGAAATACCAAGCAGTTATGTCAGAAGACAGAAAAATGTACAAATGTACATGCGCAGATTGCGGCAAAGATTCTGAAGTTCCTTTTGAACCAAAAGAAGGAAGACCAGTTTATTGTCGTGAATGTTTACCAAAACATCGTAGTAGAAAATTTTAAGTTAGTTTCGTTTAATTCGTTTTGAACTTAATTATCCCAGAGATATTCTGAAGACCTCTTTTTTATTTCCACATATTGACGACTAGAGATTCATACCCAGTTTAAATTAGCCATTAGAACTTACTTTGTATGTTAAACAATACTAAAGATACAATTTTCATCGGGAAAAAACCCTTGATGACTTATGTTACCTCAGCAATAATTCAATTATCTGCAATGCCTACTATTACTCTAAAGGCAAGAGGTTTGAGCATCGGAATAGCTGTTGATGTAGCTCAAGTAATAAAACGGAAAACCAATGCATTTGAAATTGGCACAGTAAAAATTGATTCTGAATCCCTTGAATCAACAGATGGTAAAACAAGAAATGTTTCAACTATAGAAATTCCAATTAAAAGGACTTGGTAAGGTTCTTTGAATAAAAATAATCCAGGATCATTTTCATGGTAATATCTAACCCAGATTTTACCTGCTTGCGATGTGGAAAAAATTCATTGTTGGCCGATGATGTTACTGGAGAGCAGTTTTGTTCAAAATGTGGGTACGTTCTTTCGGAAAAATCTCAAGATCCCGGTGCGGAGTGGAGGGCATTTAGGAAGGAGGGAGGATCAGACCCAACTAGGACAGGAGCCCCCAATTCACTGGCAATACACGACAGAGGTCTTGCAACAATAATCAATCCATTTAACAAAGATGCTTCAGGAAAGCCCCTTTCCTCATCGATGAAAAGCACAATAGAGAGACTTCGGACCTGGGACAGTAGAAGCCAAGTTCACAATACTAGTGATAGGAATTTGCGAGAGGCTCTGAGTGAATTAAACAAACTAAAAGACAAAATAAAAATTTCTCCAAATATTATGGAAAAGGCAGCTTACATTTACAGAAAAGGATTGGAGAAAAAACTTGTTCGAGGAAGATCAATTTCAGGAATGATTGCAGCATCCCTCTATGCTGCATGTAGAGAGGCAGAGACACCAAGAACGCTAAATGATATCGCAAATGCAGCTAATGTAAAAAGAAAAGACATTGCAAGATGTTACAGACTTTTGTATCGAGAGTTAGACTTGAAGATGCCAGTGGTTGACTCTATTCAATGCATTGCAAGAATTTCAAATAACTTAGAATTGTCTGAAAAAACCAAAAGATATGCAATTAAAGTTCTTCAAAAGGCTCAAGAAAATGAAGAGTCAGCAGGAAAATCCCCCATGGGCCTTGCAGCAACTGCATTATACTTGGCGTGTACTCAAACTGGAGTCCAAATCACTCAACGGGATTTGGCAGAAGCTGCAGGAGTAACTGAAGTTACAATAAGAAATCGATACAAGGGATTAAAACATATCAAATTATAATAGAACAAATTTTAATTTTTTATGATTCATAAAATACAATATTTTGAAGCAGAACAAATACCGCAGGGAGAATATCTTCAAGAAGTAGTAAATGCTTTTCTTGCTGAAAAAGGAGAGAACATCATAGCTGTTCATCCAGTTTTAGGAAAGTCAGTGCTGGTACACTACAAAGAATAGATAGAAACTTTCAACAACAAACAAGGACTTAATACAATGCTAAAGTCATTTGTAATCAGTGATTTTTTTGGTTAAAGCAAATGTGATCCAAGCAAAAATTATCTTGGACAGTGTATATCATTTCTAATAACGAATTCTCTCAAAATCCATCCGAAATTGACAAACTTTTGCAGCAAAATGTTGGAAAAGAGGTTCTAATCAAGCTGAAAAGCAACATTACAGCTAAAGGAAAATTGAAAAATTTTGATCAGCACCTGAACTTATCTCTCAAAGATGGCAATATAAAATCAAAACAGAAAACTGAATCATTTGATAATATGCTATTGCGTGGAAGTGATATTTTGATGGTTTCCTTATCAAACTACGATTATTCAAAACCAAAACAATGATGGATTATTGGAATGACCCGAACCATATTATAATCACAAAACAGGCAATATTATGATACAAAAAAGAGAATTTAGTAATATTCACAAACAAATAGTTTTATCAAATCAAAAGCACAAATGTAAAAAATGTGGGATAAAATTCAATGTTGCAAATCTTCCTAATTTTGGATATACCGATGGAAATGTTGCAAACAATACAATGTCAAATCTAAAAGTTTTATGCCTAGATTGTACAGAAAAAGGAAAAAATCAATGAACTACAAATGTAGGAAATGCAAATTTCAATGGCATGGTGACATGGATTCATTTGATAAAGTTCTCATACACGAAAAGACTCACAAAAAGAAAGGAATGAACTAATGCTTATCTGCAACAAGTGTTACAATCAACTCCATGATCAATGCATGGGAAAAGCAGGTATGTTTGCATGCGGATGTAAATGTATCAAAGAGGGAAAATAATAGAAACCCTAGAAAAAAAACTCATACCCATACTTGAAAATCAGAAAAAGTTTTCTCTGCTAACACATTTCATTAAACTATCTAAGATTTCTTATCTTTTCTTCAAACAGGTCAATCATTTCATTGATTATGAAGTCCCCATCATGTACCGTAGTTTTTCCAATAATTTTCTTCATTCTGTTCATTGTTTCACTTGTAATTTGTAATTGAACCATACAATATGATCCCTTAATAGATATTTAAAGACGGGGAAAATCTTTGAAAAAATGTTTTTTCCAAACCCTTAAGTCTCCTAACTATCTGGAAAGGCATGAACTGCCATCAAAAAAGTGAAGCTCATCTTTGGAGATTTTCCAAGGCCAATAAAACACGTAGATGTTTAAAGTGTAAATCACTCATCCCGCTTACCAAAGAAGAATTTACCCTTAAGTGGGGTATGCATAACACCAAAGTCGAATAGACTTTTTTTTATTTTAATCCTATCTTTGCCTAATTTTATGCCCTTTAAGAGCTAAATCCCCAACGAGCCCAATTTTCTGGTTAAATAACGGTCATGGCATCATACTAAATTGACAATCCCTTCACTTGGAACTTTCAAAACTTGTGATAAATAAAACACCCAAAGTCAACAAGAATATTTTATTTTTTCATATTTCGACAAGATCATGGAGTTGAACTAAAAACTCAGTTCTTTTGTAGAATTTTGAAATTATCTGTATCCAAGATAATCACATAGGTCAAACTTTATTTGTTGAAATTCAGATCAAAAAACCATTGAAACTGT
>JBMSGE010000027.1:0-14865 GCA_049414205.1 Nitrosopumilaceae archaeon | reverse complement strand
TCCTTTAATGAAAAACACAAAAGCAAGAGCCGATCTAAGAAATTATGAAGTTATCGGTTAAAGATCTTACTGCAAGATATTCTTCTTCAAATGGTCCAGTCTATGCAGTTGAAGATGTTGATTTTGAGCTTGAAGATGGTCAATCAATTGGGATTGCAGGGGAGAGTGCATGTGGAAAAAGCACATTGGGGTTATCAATTATCAGAATGCTTTCAGGTGGAAAGGTACAAGGAAAAATTGTTTTGGGTGATGATTCAATTTTAGATCTTTCAGAGTCAGACTTTGATCAGAAATTTAGATGGAAAAAAATCTCCATGGTTTTTCAGGGTGCAATGAATACACTAGACCCTGTCTTTACAATTAAAGACCAATTCATCGAAATTCTAAAGCAGCATGACTTTGATGGTGATATTCAAAAGACCATTGAAGATGCAATGCACTCAGTTAGTCTTGATAACTCTGTTTTGAAAAGATATCCTCATGAGCTGAGTGGTGGAATGAAGCAAAGAGTAGTAATAGCAATGGCACTTCTCCTAAAACCACGATTTGTCATTGCAGATGAGCCTACCACTGCTCTTGATGTGTTGATTCAGGCACAAATTGTCAATCTATTGAAGGATCTAAAAAAGCAAGGAATGTCCTTTATGTTAATCACGCATGACTTGGCAATATTATCTGAGATTGCCGATAAAATTGGAATCATGTATGCAGGTCAAATGGTAGAGTTTGGTTCATCGTATGAGATTTACAAAAATCCAAAACATCCTTACACTCAAGGACTGCTAAAATCCATCCCGACATTACATGGTGACAAACCATCTTACATCAAAGGAAACCCTCCAAGTTTATTGGAACCACCAACGGAATGTCGTTTTATAGAGAGATGCCCTTTGGCAATTGACAAATGCAAAAAACTACCGCCAAAAATAAAGACCAAAACAGGTTATGTTCAATGCTGGTTGTATGAAGATGAATCATTAACTTGATAGATAATCACTATCAATTTTCTTTAGATATATTTCCTGAATTTCTGAAATCTCTCTCCCAGTTGTATTTTTAATAATCATTTTGGCATAGTTTATCAGGTCTGACTCTGTTCCTTTCTTTTCCATTTTTTCTATTTTTTCAAAAATGGATCTCTCAAACTCCATTGCTCCTCTAAGCTCCCCACTCAACTCCTCGATATCCATTTTTTGATAATCTTTTTTCTCTCTTTGATTTGCCTCGTCAATTAGTTTTCTGACATCATCACCTTTCATTGTTTTATTCTCCACTTTATTCTAAAAAAATGTTAATTTTGATTCTCTTTTTTGTGTTCTAGGATATGTTTGAGTCCGTCAGTCATTGAAAGGGAATCTAAATCAATATCACAATATGGACACTTCAAGGCCCTATTGACTTTCTGAATACTTTTTCACAATTGGTAGACATGAATCAATGATTCTCAAAACTTCGGTCCGAATCACCTTTTTGTCAATTGATATCCATATTCTTATTTTTCCTACTGCAAAGGAAATAATCTGAACCTTTTCTCTCTCCTCCCAAACAAACTGGACTTGGCCTAAGTTCTCATCAAAGAAACTCTCAAGGTCCGTCTTAATTGCAATGTGTGAGAATTGATATTTTGTACTCTTGGCATCTAAAAATGGCTCTAAATCCTCTCTTCTTTTGTGCGCAATTAGCTTACCTTGTTCGCTGATAATACCTACAAAACGAATGTAGGGGCTTATGGCAGCAATATTATCACAAATTACAGTTAAATCGGCTTTATCCATCTGAATCTGCTCGACGAATATGGTATTTTAATGATTATACGATTCAAATTTCCCAAATCATCCACACAACTTTGAGAAAACTTCGCTTTTGTTAAATAATGTATGATATGTGCTTGAATTGTGGATTTTGCGGCTATTTTCCCGTTTGCTCCTGAAGTAGGATATATCGGGCTGACTCTAGTAAGCTTTTTTGGATCTTTAATTCCTTTTGTCCCATTACCATCCTTTCTTTTATTGGCAACAATGTCTGTAGGTGATGCATTTGATTTGCATCTGCTTGCAATAATTTCTGCAGTTACTGCAACAGCAGCTAAAGTTATTGTATTTACTGTAAGTTATGAAGGCAGGAGAATAATTGGAAAAAAATCAAGAAAACGCATGCGGCCCTTTGAAAGACTAGTAAAAAGATATGGTGCAGGTGCTGCATTTTTTGCAGCAGCAACTCCAATGCCTGATGATTTGATTTATGTCCCTTTGGGTCTTGCCAAGTATAATCCAAAAAGATTCTTTATTGCCACATTAACTGGAAAACTCGTTTTGTCTTATGCCATTGTGTTTATCTCTCACTATATGGGATTATCTTTAGTAGAGCCACTACTAGAAGACGTAGAAGATGTCAGTACCATTTACATTGGAATAGCAATCTTTGCGGCAATGATGACGTCAGTTGTTGTTTTGCTATTAAAGTTAGACTGGCAGAGAATCATGGGAAGATTTGCTCCATGGACATTAGATGAAAATAACAATGATGAAGAAAACTCTAAAGAGTAATTTTAAAATTCCAAAGGTTTTCTGTTGCTGTACTTATTCCAATTCTTGGAGATGAAATAATTTTTCTTTTTGTTATTCCTTCTGTAATGAACAACTCTGAATTACAAGTTAAATCCACTCCGTACTGCTTTTTGTTAATATCTAGTGCCTGAGCTAGTTTTGCAGGACCATCTGTTAGGTTTTTTAGTTCATCTTTTTTCCTATTTTTTTTCATGACCTCCACTCCCTTTTCTGGTTGTATTGCTCTAATCAAAACTGCTCCTGCTTCTGCCTTGGAATTTCTGGCAACAACGTTGAAGCAGAAATACATGCCATATGTGAAGTAGACATAGGCTCTGCCTACTTCTTCAAACATTGCACGGTTTCGTTCTGTTTTTTTTCTAAATGCGTGACTGGCTGGATCATCTTTGTGTCTATAGGCCTCAGTTTCTGTAATTATACCGGAAATTTTCCTGTTTCCTATTTTTCGGACTAGCTTTTTCCCAAGTAGGCCTTTTGCTACTGTAACGGTATCTCTAGCATAAAATTCTCTAGGAAGAAAACTCAATATCTATTGGAATGTCTTTACCATTTTTTAATTCTCTGATTAATCCAAATAATTTCTTGATATCTTCTTTTAGAGTCTCGATTAAACCTTGATTGTAAATCGTAGCTGCTGGATGAATTGTGATAAAATACAACTGCCCATCTTTTTTACCGACTTTACCTCGAAACTTTGTAATCTCTGTTCCGCCTAGAATGGATCCAAATGCCGTATTTCCTAAAACACAAATTATTTTTGGTTTTATTATGTTGATTTCTTTTTCTATGTAGTCTCTACATGTTTCCTTTTCTATCTTACTTGGTACTCTGTTGTTTGGTGGTCTACATTTTACGGTATTCGTAATGTATATGTCATCTCTTGATATCCCTGCTTCTTCTAATGCTAAAGATAGTTTTTTTCCTGCAACTCCAACAAATGGCTCTCCTTTCAAATCTTCATTTCGTCCAGGAGCTTCTCCTACAAAAATTACGTCTGAGTGAAAATTTCCTTTACCTGGAACTGAATTGGTTCTAGTTTTACTCAGATCACATTTGGTACATTCAATTACATTTTTTCTTACTATGTCAAGTTTTACAGTCATTTTCAGTTTACGCTCTTTATTGTTGCAGTGCCTCTAATTGATGGCCCGCCATTTCCCATGATCATTGATTGCATCGGATCACCTTTACCACAATTAGTTATCGGTCTTACTGTAAAGTCCTTTCCACATGCATCAATTGATTTGAAAAATTCTGGAGCAGTTCCCATCACTATTACGTCTCTTACCAAATCGGTTAATTTCCCATTCTCAATTTTTTGAGCATATTGACTTGATATACTCCAGTTGTATCTTTTCATATCAATTGAGGGAATCTTCATGTTTGAGACCAAATACCCTGTCTTTACGTCTTTTATCATCTCCTCGGGATTCCAGTCTCCAGGCTCAATACAGGTACAGGCCATTCTAATTAATGGCATGAATCGATAGTTTGTAGCTCGCATGTTGGCTGATGACTGTGTTCCAAAATAGTTTGCAGTTTCTCTGTTTTGCATATGGTTTTTCAGGACTCCTTTTTCTAACAGTGTAGTCTTTTTTGTCTCTACACCTTCATCATCAAAATAATACCATCCCAAGCTTTCAGGAATTGTAGGATCATCAAATACGCTAAGATGTTCTGAACCAATTTGCTCTCCGAGTTTGTCTTTCCACCATGCGCCTCCTGCCCATGCCATCTCTTTTCCTAAAACTCTGTCAGCTTCAGATGGATGACCTAAAATTTCATGAGTTAACAATGACACAAAATCTGGATTCATGACCAAAGTTGTTTTTTCTTCTTTTACAGGAATTGCATCTAATAGTTCAGATGCCTTTTGTGAAATATTTTTTGCACTTTCTTGTGCTTTATTGTTTTTAGTGATTTGCTCCATTCCTCCACGCCCACCTTCTGTAATGTTTACAGACTGTGTTAATCCTGATTCATGCGCGATTGCAACCATTTCTATTATCACATCTGTGAAATTTTGTAGTATTTCAGAGCCTTCGCTACTTGTAAAATACTTTGAATTCTTTACAAATTTGGGATTTACTATGGATTTTCTAATTCTTGATTGTTCTGAAATTATACTATTGCATTCTAATCCAACTTTGATTAGTTTATCCAAATTTGGTTTTTCTATTATTGGAAATTCCTTTTTTATTTTGTTTATATTAATTGGGACAAGTCTTGATGGTACATTTTTTCTCTCTGCATAATGGATGACATTTTTTATGGCTTTGTCAATGGAATCTTTAATCTCATCAAATGATTTGGGATTGGTAACTGAAAAAAACCCCCATGCACCGTTTTTTAAAACTCTAACCCCGATTCCATTATCTGATAACTCTCTTACATGTTCAATTTCGCCATTTTCGATAAGAGCTGAATTTATGGACTGTTTTTCTGCTCTGGCATCGCAATAATCTGCTCCTTGAGTGACAGCATATGAGACTGCCTTGTCTGCAAGCTCTTGAGAAAAACTCATAAAAATTTTAGAATCTTTGGGCTTCGTAAATCTTCTGTATGGCTATTTGCTTGATATTGCAGGCATGGTAAAGTAATACTCGTCCTCAAAATCATAGTCCGCCTCACCTTTGTGACGAAGAAATTCAAAATATGCTGTGCAATTTGAGTAAAACTCGCTGTTTTTTTGGTGCTCGATACTTTCATCCATGTGTATTGATTACAAAAAAATCCATTTTTTAGCTAGAGTGAGCAGTTTTAGTTCCCAGAGTTGGTTTTCTTTGAGCAATTTCCGGGGCATTTTTGGGTATTGTAAATGTGAATGCTGCTCCCTTACCTTCTTCACTTTCAACGGAAATTTTCCCTCCATGATTATCAATAATTCCTTTGCATATTGCTAGGCCTAGACCGCTTCCGCCTCTCTCTCGAGTCAGTGTCGTATCTACCTGGTAGAATTTTTTAAACAAGTCTTTTTGTTTTTCTTTTGGTATTCCCATTCCATTATCTTTAACACAAATCTGAATTTCTCGAGGATGCTCCTCCATGATTACCTTGATTTCTCCTCTCTCAGGGTCCACTGCAATCATTGCATTTTTGATCAAGTTAGTCAAGACCTGTTTTACTCGTGCAGCATCATGGAATATCTCAAAACTTTCAGCGTTATGTGATAAAGTTATTTTATTTTTTTCAGCTTGGGGAACGAGGGCTTTTACTGACTCTTCAATTGCATCTTTAATATCTGCATTATCTTTTTTCATTCGTAATTTTCCGATTTCTAATTTTTGAACATCAAGCAAATCAGAAATTATTCCTAAAAGATTCTCAGAACTTGATTTTATTATGGCTAATCTGTTTTTTTGTTCATCATTTAGTTTTCCTAAATGTTCGCCAAGCAAAATATCAGAATACCCTTGAATGGGTACAAGAGGTGTCTTTAATTCATGTGTAATCATTGCCAAGAATTCATCTTTTGCTAACTCTGTTCTTTTTGCAAGCTCTTCTTTTTCTTTAATGGTATCTGACATTATGTTAAACGAATTTACCAATTCTCCAATCTCATCTTCGGAATTGTATTTTATTTTCTCACCATACATTCCTTCTTTTACTCTTGAGAGTGCCTTGTTGATGGTGCCAAGTGGTGACAAAGATTGTCTAATTACAACAGGTACTAGGAAAAATGTGGCAATATCTACTCCGAGTAGAATTTGAATTATTGTTTGTTGATTAGAATTTTCCCCAAAAATTCCTGTGGTCTCATCTTGATATAGTAAAAACAAGTTAAATGCAGCAGCTACAATCAAAATTCCAATTAGCATATACAATTTACTAACTATCTTCATAATTTGAAAAACTAGGCATGAAGTATAAAAAGAGGAGATGTTATTTCTTGAACAGTCATGTCTGATGAGTTCATCAGGGTTGCAACCCAGGAAATTAACGAAGAATTGTCAGGCATAAGCACAATTCTAGGCTCGTGTCTAAACGATTCTGATGTATCAAAAAACTCTCAACAAATTGAGGCTCATATGCATAAAATCAAAGGATTGGCGCCTATGATGGGCAAAGAAAATGTTGGAGAGTTAGCAAAGACATTAGATGTGATATTGAAAAAAATCGTGGCGGGAAATAATGTTGATGGATTCTTTAACCCTCTCTTATCCTCAATTGACCAAATGAAATTATCTATGGAAAAACCACATGATCTTACTAGCATTCAGAAACAGATTTCTAATATTGCTGCAAAAATAGTTGATTAATTATTTTTAATACACCGTACTTGAATTTCCTTACAATGGCAAACATCATGATTGCAGACGATTCTGATGCAATTCGTCTGGTTCTCAAAGACATTTTGGGTATTGGAAATCATACAGTTGTGGCCGAAGCTACAGATGGTGAAGAAGCCGTAGATCTATTTTTCAAAAACTCTCCTGATTTACTCCTTTTAGATTTGGCAATGCCTAAAAAAGATGGCTTGACTGTATTAAAAGAAATTATTGAGAAGAATTCAGAAGCCAAAGTTGTTTTAATCACTGCAAGTGATGATCAAAAAATAATCAACCAGTGCTTGGAGATTGGAGCAACATCGTGTATTTCAAAGCCTTTTGACTTTAATTCCGTTTTAAAACAAATCAATGATATTTTGGGGTAGCCTCCCCATCAAGCAAACTAATTTAGGGCTAATTAATTCAAAAATATTGGAAAGGTTTTGTCAAAAATTGTTCTTGATACAAGTGTAATCATAAATGGCCTATTTGTAGCTCATGTCGAATCTGGAAATATTAAAAATTCCGAAATAATAATTCCTCAGGCTGTAGTAGATGAGTTGCAATCTCAGGCATCACAGAAAAAAGATCAAGGATTTACAGGATTGCAAGAAATAAAAAATCTTAAGAATCTCTCTGCAAATTTTGGGCTTGAAATTAAAATTGAGGGTATTCATCCTTCATTAGATGACATACGATTATCTGGTAAAGGAAAGATTGATGCCATCATCAAAGACATTGCAAAAGAAAAGCAAGCAACTCTTTACACTTCTGATAATGTCCAACATCTAGTTGCCCAAACTGAAGGGATTACATCTGTGTATCTGCGGCCAGAAATTAAAGAAGAAGAACTAGAATTTTTAAAATATTTTGACTCTGAAACCATGAGCGTACACCTAAAAGAAAACTTGACTCCTCTTGCAAAAAAAGGAAAACCTGGTGCTTTCGCATTAACAAAAATTTCAGATGAACTACTAACACGTGATGATCTAGAGTTTATGGCAAAACAAATTCTAGACACTCCCAAAACTTCTGAATCAAGCACCATTGAAATTTCAAAAACTGGCGCTTCAGTCATTCAGTACAAAGATTACCGAATTGCAATAACGAAACCTCCTTTTTCTGAATCCTTTGAAATAACTATTGTTCATCCCATTGTAAAATTAACATTAGATGATTATTCTATATCTCCAGAATTAATGGAAAGATTTTCCGACAGGGCAGAAGGTATTGTTATTTCTGGTCCACCAGGTTCGGGAAAAAGCACATTGGCCTCCGGCCTTGCAAACTTTTACCACAATCAAGGAAAAATTGTAAAAACCTTCGAGTCTCCACGTGACTTGCAAGTTGATGCCGGTATTACCCAATACAGCAAACTAGATGGCAGTTTTGATAACACTGCTGACATTCTCCTTTTAGTAAGACCTGATTACACTGTATTTGATGAGGTGAGGCGAAGAGAAGATTTTCTCACCTTTTCTGATTTGAGATTAACAGGAGTTGGGATGGTTGGAGTGGTTCATGCAAACTCTCCCCTTGACGCAATTCAGAGGTTTATCGGAAAAATTGAACTTGGGATTATTCCCAACGTTCTTGATACTGTAGTTTTTGTCAAAGATGGTCAAATTGAAAAGGTCTATGATTTGGAACTTAAAGTGAAGGTTCCAACTGGAATGACTGAATCTGATTTGGCAAGGCCAGTAATTGAGATTAGAAATTTTGAGACTAACAAGCTAGAACATGAAATCTATACCTTTGGAGAAGAAAATGTAATTGTTCCAATTGGGCCAAAGACAAAAAAAATTGGAATTGAAAAGCTAGCTGAAGATAAAATCCGAGAGACATTCAAAAGATATGATCCACGTGCAGAAGTTGAAGTTTTGTCCGATAACAGAGTCAAAGTAATGGTTGACAAACAATCAATCCCTGCAATTATTGGTAGAGGTGGCTCTAACATTAATGAAATTGAAAAATCTTTAAACATCCACATTGATGTTGTAGAACGAGATTCCTCATCAAGCTCGATGTCAGGTGACTTGCCTTTTTCATTTTCTGAATCAAAAACCTCAATTGTATTGGAAGTTAGTCGAGAGTACACTTCTATGCATGCAGATATTTTTGTAAATGACAAATATGTGACAACATCCCGTATTGGAAAAAAAGGCCAAATTAAAATCCCAAGACGTTCTGATGCTGCAAGAAATCTAATGGAATTGGCAACGTCTCAAAACGATATACGTATCTACCTTAAAGATTTTTAAAATTCTCTAAAATCTTTGGATTGGATTTTAAGAATGTGATAAATTTTCTTAATTGCTTTATTGTTTTTGGATTTAGGTGATGCTCTATTCCTTCTGCATCTTGATTTGCAGTCTCATATCCTACTCCTAAAATCTCAAAGAATTCCAGCAAAATTCCATGTTTTTGACGAATTGTCTCAGCTACTTGGTTTCCCTTTGGCGTGAGGTTTATCCCGTGATATTTTTCATATTCTAAAAATCCGCTCTCATCTAGTCTTTGAAGCATCTTGGTGACACTTGGAGCACTAACATGCATGTATCTGGAAATATCCAAGGTGGTAGCATATCCTTTCAACTCCACTAATTCGGCAATGATTTCTAGATAATCCTCCATTCGTACACTAAAACTAGTTCTTTCAGACTTGTGTGCTGCCTTTATTGACTCTAGTCTCTTGGTATTTTTATTCAATATTGCATTTTTTCATGCCTATCTAGTATAATTGAATGTCTTTTTGGTCGTATTCAGGTTATCTGAAATTGACTTGCAGGTGTCTGGTTTTGATCTTTGAATCTTAACTAATCTTTTCTAAAGGAAATTATCGTATGGTTGACCACCTAAAGGCACGCTTAGACAAACTCAAAAAAATTCACGAAACAACTCACAGAAAAGCCAGCCTTTATTCTGATATTGCAAAAATTAATCCCTCTCATACCTCAAAATCACTTGGATGTCTACAAAAGGCACCAGCTCCTGGCAAGAAACTACAAAAAGTTGGATTCTTGATGTTATGGGTTCCAGAACCTACAGGAGTAACATGTGCTATTGGAGGACCTATGATTTTGGCAGGCAGATACCTTGATAAAAAATACAACGGTTCCACAATTCATGATATCGGACATCATACTAAGCATACTATATCCTCGATAAGTGATTTTAAGAAAACAATATTCTGATTAGCCTGCTTTGGAATATTGTTGTGAGTTTTGAACATGCATTTTGTTAAGTAATTTTCAAAATAATATAGTATCAGGAAGTTCACGGCAAGAGCTCTAATTAATGCCCCCTCTAGGCCTTGCGTGAACTACCATTTTAAACAATTGAATACTAGTTAATCTCTCATAAATCATGGTAGAAAAGGAAAACGACATCGAAGAACTAATTGATGACATGATTTCTGGTGGTAATGAATTCGTTGATCATCTCAAAGGAGTATTGCCTGAATCATTGGCAGAAACTTTGACCATGTTCCATGAATCAAATATTGCTAATCTTAAAAAAATAAAAGAACTAGTTAAAACCAAATAATCTTCTTTATCTTAACGTTTCAAAAATTTACTATGCAATAGATGCCGTACTCATATTTTGATGATTTTGAAATTTTCTATCTTTAGCATCAAAAACTCTTTCCTCTGTCTTTTCATCTCTGATTCTATTTATCATGTGAAAGGTAAGGGCCATGATCATAATTGGTTTTTTGAAATAAGAAAACTAGGTTGTTCAAATGAACAAAAATATCTTAAACCATACTTTGATCGGGGTATTCTGACATTACCTGCCCTATTAAGCCAAATTTACGCATAAAACCAAGTGAATAAGACGCTACTCCAGTATTATTGCGGACACTGCAACAATGTTCTCAAAGAGTTGGACTCTGAGATTCCTCTAAATCATAGTATGGAGCCTTGCCCTTTTTGCGGTACTCTCTTGAGTGATTCATTACAGCAACGAAAAATGCAGCACAAGACACAACCTCCTAGCATTGTATTTCAGAAAGCATCGGAAATACCAAAACTTACATTTGATATTGAACAAATTGATTCTGCTTTCCATTTTCTTACTCTCAATCAAAAAATCTGCATTGCAGGAATTCACACTCAAAAAATAATAGAACGACTATGTGTCAGGGCACAACTTCCTTGCAGATATGGCGGTCTTGATTCCAAGGTATTGTTAATTGACGGTGCTAATAGCTCTGATTTGTATCAATGCGTTGATTTTGCACAACAATATGGACTGGATGCAAAAAGAATTCTATCTGGAATAATTTCTTGCAGAACATTTACCGTATACCAACTTGCAAATCTAATTGTAAATGATCTACAAAATACAATAAAACAGTTTGATACAAAGATTGTGATAATTACTCATCTGCTTAATTTTTTCACAAACGATCCTTACCTGAACTCACAAGAAATGCAGCAAATATTACGTACAGTTGTAAAATCCCTCAAAAACATTCAAAACTGTCTAGTTATAGTGTCCCTTGGGTTACCAACTCAGTTTGATGGCATGCTATTACAACTATTTTCTAGAACCATCAAAATAAAGCAAAGTTACCATGCATTGTCCGTACATCTCAGTGACACGGGAAAAACTCAATCTATGCTACTTGATGAAGATACCTTGGAAATTATTCCTTCCCACTAGGTGATTTTATGGGTAGAACCGTCCCTTCATTTCGAATTGCATTGTACCATGAGGAAAGAAAATGGAAAAAATTTCGCTCATCTCTTTGTAAAAAAGACAAAGAACTTTTTGATGACATGTTTGCCACTGCCCGATTATACATTTCTGCATGTATGATGGCATGTAGGCCAATTAGGCTTGAGTCCATCTTTATGGCAATAATCTTCCATCATTTCAAGCAAATTTTGAGCCTAGGTGAGATGAATTGAGTCTGTTTCCAGACGATGATCTACTCTCAAAGGAGGTAGAATCTTGGAAAGCATTTGGAGATAGTCTTCGTGCAGAAGACAGAAAACTCTTCAACAAAATGATTCGGCAATGCTATCGCTACATCAAAGCAATTAACTCCAAAGGACCTCCATACACAACATCTTCATTGATGATGTCTTTGATTCTCATACAACATCAAATGATACAATTCTTACTAAACAAAAAATGACATGCGGATGGCTTTTTGATGTTTATCCATTAGATGATAAAATTATTTTATGGATTAAAAATAAAAAATCACATAGAATAGAAATAAACTGGACTCCTTCACTATATGTTGCATCTAACACTAGATACAAACTAGACAAATTATGGAAAAACTCTCAGATTGCATCTTTAATAAAAAATCATGAATGGATAAAGAAAATAGAAAAAGCATATGACCTTAATGAATCCAAGGTTCTGAAACTTTCGCTAAAAAATTCTTCTAATCTTTTAAGATTGGGAAAAACAATTGAAGGCTTGGATGAGTTTGGTGTGTATCGATTGTATAATGTAGATATTCCGCCCGCTCAAACATTCATGTATGAAAATGATTTGTTTCCTCTTGGTAAATATGAAATAAACAAAAAATGGATTCCGCAATCAGACATTGCTGAAACAAATTACTCGTTACCTACATTTACAAAAATCAACCTACAAGTAAATGCAGAGCCTACTGGGAAAATTCCAAAGTTCACTGATAAAATAAAATCAATTCAAATCAATGATGTTGTTTTAGAATCTGATTCAGAAGAACAAATGATTCTTGACTGTGTCCAGATGATAAAAGACATTGACCCTGATTTTATAATTACAAAAAAGGGGGATTCATGGGACTTTCCATTTCTTGCTTTTAGGGCAGAAAAAAACAGGCTTTCTGACAAACTAGTCCTGGGAAAAGAAGACCGCCCACTTTTAATGCCAAAAACAAGGGGGACTTCATATTTTTCATATGGGCAGATTCATTTCAAGCCTACTTCTACGCAATTATTGGGCAGAATTCACATTGACCGCTCAAATGCATTCCTGTGGGAGGCTGAGCAATCCCTTCAGGCAATATTTGAGATTTCACGAACTTGCAGACTGCCAATCCAAATTGCAGCAAGAGCAAGTATTGGAAAATGCATGAGCTCTGTTCAGTTCTATAATGCAACAAAACGAAACCTCTTGATTCCGTGGAAGCCTACTGCATCAGAAATATTCAAAACAAGATTGGATTTACTGGTTGGAGATCGAGGTGGTCTTATTTTGGAGCCTCGAATTGGACCTCATGAAAATGTTGGAGAAGTTGATTTTGCGTCTTTGTTTGGAAATATAATGATGAAAAAAAACATTTCAGCTGAGACAATAAACTGCAAATGCTGTACTGACTCGACTTACGTTGTACCAGAACTTGGATACCATATTTGTAAACGAAAAGGAATAGTTCCGGAGTCTTTGAATCTTTTATTAGATAAGAGGAAAAAATACACCGAACTAATTGAAACTACAAAAAACAAAACTCAATCGGAAATATATTCACAAAGAAAGGCTGCATTAAAATGGATTTTAGTCACTTCGTTTGGATATTTGGGATTTAACAACGCAAAGTTTGGAAGAATAGATGCACATATGGCAGTATGTGCATTTGCCAGACAGTTATTATTACATGCAATGAAAATAGCAGAAGAAAAAAACTTTACAGTACTGCATGGAATCGTTGATTCATTATGGATACATAAAAAAAACTCCACTGTTGATGACTATGAAGAATTACGTGACACAATTGCATCCAAAACAGGGTTTGAATTATCTCTGGATGTGTACAAGTGGATTGTGTTTTTACCATCAAAAAATAATTCTGACTTGCCTGTTGCAAACAGATACTTTGGAGCAAAAACAGACGGCAATCTAAAACTACGTGGAATTGAAACCCGGAGACGAGACACACCAAAACTTTTCAAGCAGTGTCAAAAAGACATTCTGAATTTATTTGCAAAATGCAACACCATTTCTGAGATTAAAGACTCTATTTCTGAGGCAAAAAATATCCAAAAGCAGTATGAATACCATCTATTTACGCACAAATTACTGCCTGAGGACCTGGCCTTTACAAATCGGGTTACACGAGGAACCGGACAGCACAAAGGCCGCACAATCCAGGCAGATGCCTTAAACCAACTAAAGTGGGAGGGACGTACTGTTGAACCAGGACAAAAAATCCGTTACGTGATAAGTGATTATTCTAGAAAAATGTCACATCGCGTGGAGCCAATAGAATTTGCAAAAAAATATGATGCAAAAAAATACTCTGAACTACTTGAAGAGTGCTGCAAGTCTATACTTGAGCCGTTTGAAAATTAGAATTCAAGTTTCTGCTGCTTTTTTTCATCCCATATCAATTCCTCTAAACCTAACTGCATTCTTAGTGTATTTGCAGTTGATGGTCCGAATCCTTCAAGATGATTGTTTGCCATAATCATTGCCATACTAACTTTATTTTGAATTTCTTTTAGTTTTTTTGACCATTTTTGAATTACTTGTTCCCGATTGACTATTACTTTGCCAAACTCTGATTCTGGAATACTTCTGTCTCCAATTAATCGTATGTACACATAATCTGAGGTGATTACTGCTGGATTGTTGACTCCTTGCACTTCATTCCAAACCAAACAATGGTTTTTTTCTTTGAGGTATTCTAGGGCTTCATCTGTAAACCATGACTCGTGTCTGCCTTCAATTGGATACTTGAAATCTTCAGGCAGGTATGAAAATAATTCTTCTAATCTTGGTCTTGCTTCTGAAAATGAAAGTGAAGGCGGAAGTTGTAAAACCAACGCTAAAACCTTTTCATACATTGGTGTAAGTGATGATAAGAATTTGAAAACATGTTCCTTTACGTTTTTTAATTTATTTTCATGAGTGATTATGGATGGAAACTTTGCAGTAAAGGAAAATCCATCTGGGGTGTCTGAGTTCCATTTTTTTGTAATGCTTTGATCAGGGATTCTATAGTATGTTGAGTTTATCTCTGTTATTGGAAAAATTCTAGAATAGTAGTGCAACCATTCAGTTTTTGGCAATTTTTTGGG
>JBMSGE010000026.1:0-15058 GCA_049414205.1 Nitrosopumilaceae archaeon | reverse complement strand
GTGCCCGAAGAAAAAGTGCCGGTAGTGCCAAAAAAGAAGAAAAAAAACCCACCACGTGAAAATAAAAAAGATTTAGCATCTCATATTTATCCAGCAAATCAAAACTGGAATTTTGTTTTTTGAGAAAAATGTTATCCCATAGTAAATTTGAATGAAAGAAGATTACAAGTAAATTATTTTAATTGCTTTCTCAATTCAGTATTAATTACACTAGAATAAGAAACAGATTCGTTTGACTTTGAAATCAATTTAGCTTGCAGTAAACGTAGTTTTTTATCAATATCATCATCAATCATAATGGTTATTCTTTTTGCCACGTTATCAATTCACAGAATGTACATTTAATGATTGACCATAATTATCAGATTTGGGAAATTGCCCTTTCATGATTGAAAGTGCATCAAAACCATGTTTGAGTGATTCATGGATCATTTCTCAATTATTAGCAACAATTGGCACTAGGTCTGGATATGTGTGTTGATTATATTTTGTTTAAACATAATAAAGATGAAGTAAAATGCAAGAAACAAAACAAAAAGAAAAAAAATCACCAGTACTACGAACTATGGCAATCATAGGGGCAGGTCTAGCTGTTGCATTGGTAATGACAATAACTCCGTGGAACATATTTCCAGTTGAAGTAACCGAACAAGTTACAGTACTAGCAATAACTGAACATGGATGTGTCGGTGAATCAGAATTTGGAGTGAGTGTAGTTGTATCTGATTGCTCGGCTCAAGTAGGTGATATAGTGTCAGCTACTTTTTTTGTTCCAGCTATGGAACAAAATGGGTATTATGACAAAATAGAGACTAGGCTTGCATTGGTAGAGCCATAGTCTTTTTTTTATTAATTGGCCACAATTCTGGTTTTTTGGATAATGTATTTGTAGATTCTTTGTTGAATTTTGTTCTTAACCGGAAAATTAACTCAAAAACGCTCTCAATACACATGTATTTTCCCATATAGATTGTCAGAAACCATAATTTTCATTAGTTGCCAAAATCAATGTGTAATTATCGTGATTCATGCAGAAATTAGCCTTTACCCTATGGGTACTTCTACTACAAGCGCCAGCTTTTACATCGCCAAAGCAATTGAATCAATCCAAAATATGGAAAATGTCAGATACCAAATTAATCCAATGGGAACCACACTAGAATCAGATGACATAAATGAAATCTATGATGCTTCGAAAAAAATGATGGAAGTGGTTCATAATCTAGGAGTGAGTAGAGTAGAGGTTATTTTAAAAATAGATTCCAGAAAAGATAAAGACAAAAAAATGGAAGAAAAATTAGAATCTGTAAAGAAACTTCTAGAGTAAAATTTTCTTAAAACTTGTTAACTACATTAAAGAAAGTATCTCTTTGAATTGGTTTTCGTCCTATTTCTTTTACCATAATTTCCAATTCATCGATAGAGGATGCAGTTGGTTTTCCTGCTGCACGGTACACTTCTTCAGAAAATGCCGTACCAACTAAATCGCTTCCACCATTTGATAGAGCTACCTGAGCTAATTTTTTACCATAAGCGACCCAATACACAGAGATATTGTTTAAGACGTTTGCAAGCATCAAACGAGAAACAGCTGTTATTCTCAAGTCATATACTGACGAACATTCATTGTTCACCAGATGTTCTTGTTCAAGTTCAGTATTATCTAGGCTAAATTTTAGTGGAATTAATGTGATGAATCCTCCTGTCTTTTTTTGCAGTTCTCTAATTTTGATCAAATGATCAACAACATGTTCAGGCTTTTCTATATGTCCATAAAGCATCGTAACATTACTTCGGATTCCCATGTTGTGCGCAGTCTCAACAGTATCAAGCCATTCTTGACCTGTGCATTTTCCTCTAGCAATTTTTGGTCTAATTTCTGAATGGAATAATTCTGCACCTCCGCCAGGCAACGAATCCAATCCTGATTCTTTTAATCTAGAAAGAATTTCCTTAACAGAGTTTTTTGTTAATTTAGATAGAAAGAAAATTTCAGCAGCAGTTAATGCCTTTATTTTTAATTCCGGATGATTTTTTTTAATTAATTTCATCATGTCTTCATAATAGTCAAGAGGGAGTTTTGGGTGAAAGCCACCAACAATATGGACCTCTGTTGCACCCATTTGTTTTGCAATGCCAACCCTTTGCTCAATTTGCTCAGGTGTTAGAGTGTACGCGTCATCATCACCATCTTTTCTGTAAAATGCACACATTTGGCAACTGGCAGCACAAACATTTGTGTAATTCATATAGTAAGAGGCAGTAAAAGATACTTCATCACCAACTAGTTTTTTTCTAGATTGATCAGCTACTGCACCGAGCATGTGTAAATTATCATAATTCATCAACTCCATCCCATCATCAAAGGACAGTTCTTCTCCAGCAATAGCCTTGTCTAGTGCTTTAGAGTCATTTACTAGTTGATCTAACATAAAATATTCTCGTTTCTTCTGGATATATTCCTTATTTGAAAAAATTTGAGATTTATTTTTTGACAGGGTTAGAGAAAAGATAATTCTTATTTTTTGGGTTTATCAAGTAATTCCTTTATAACATAACTTCGAACTTTTGCAAATTCCCAATCTCTTAGATTGGCATTCTTACACTCCTCTTTAATTATTAGACCTGCTAGACCATCACTCCAAATGTGGCGTTTTGGATCATAAACTTGGATAATTTTTCCGTGTTTTGTAATTTTGATTGCTCCATGACACCTTTCAATTATTTGTAATCCCACTTTTTGATAGACTTTTTCGAAATTAACCATGTCAACAGATTAACCATACACTATACAGTGAAAAGTTCCTCAGGCTCTTCTGAAGAATCATACGAGGTAACACTGTGTGGAATATACGCTTCAGGGGTCTGATAGGTAACACCAGGTCCATGGACTGTAAGTAAAAATGAAAGGCGATATGGAGTAGATGGGAATAGTTTATCCCAAACCTCTATTGGATTATCTTTTAGATTTACTCGAAGATGAAGTTGCTTTATTTCCTTTGAAACATGAATCGATGGAGTGGCATACACAATTCCCATTAATTTCTCTATAGCGTTTATTCCAAGCAAGTGTTCTGTTGAATGAACCGTAATGATAAACTGGAGAACATTTTCAGAGTAGGAATAATGCTTATCAGGTTCAGAAAAAACAGATACCGAGTGTTCGTTAACCAATGGATTTTCTAAAATGTTGAATAAAAATACAGATACAAACAAAGATTCATCAATTGGAATTTTGGAAGGATCCGCCACTCTAAAGTCATCCATATTCAAATTAGAGTTTTTAAACAAATTTAGAATGCCTTCAGTCGATGAGGCAAAATTCTGCCATGTGATAGGTTCTTCAATATCTCCAATTTCGTCAATGGGATTGTGAAGCATTACTATTGAATTTTTAAATTTTGTTTAAAATTTCAATAATAAAAAAATACGACAACCTAGTTGATTTTTTGGCAAAAGACAGTCCTTTTACGCACAGAAAAAAGATCATTCTTTGTTTGATTCATCCCGTCCAGAGTCATAATCACAAAATATGATTAATCTCACAAGCTTTGATGCAAGCATATTGAATTGTAAAATAATTGTCAAGAAATAAGTAATCAAAATTCTGACATTAAATATGGTGATGCCTCTTACAGACGAAGATAAGCCAAAATGCTATTTGTGTCATGATGGTTTTGAAGACATAGAGCAATTACGAGAACATCAAAATACCGTTCACAAAGATTTCTTTGAATCCCATGAAAAAGAAAATAAACGTGAGCCCGCACCAGGCGATGTTACTGTTTTTTAGACTTTAATTCTCTTAACAACTCTTGTGCACGTTTTTTGCTAATATTTGCCAAGTCATAATCGTTATCAATATCAAGTGCTTTTTTGAAATGTTTTATTGCATCCTCAAGTTTACCCATCTCACCCAAAGAGAGTCCTTTGTATGCCAAAGCCATCGCACATTTTTTATCAAGTTTAATGGCAGAATCATAACAAAATATGGCATCATCATAATTTTCAATGGTGTGTAATGCAGAGCCCTTGTTTACCAAAGCATCTATGTTGTTAGGATCAATTTCCAGTGCTTTGTCATATAGTCTAATAGATTGCTTTATTCTTCCAAGGTTTTGCAAAGTGACTGCTTTGTCGATAAGAGCACTGGTATTTTTTGGGTTTTTCTTTATAACAGAATCATATAGTTTAAGGGCTTCAGGATAATTTCCATCTTCACATAATTCAAAGGCCTGAGAGAGCATTATTTCTGATTCTTTGTCCAATTGGTTTTTGATAATACTTTGTTAATAATATAGATTAACTGAGGGTTAATTTGAAAGATTTCTCAGAATTTAAATAAATTCAAGGCAATGGCATGCTTACAAAAATTCAATCGTATAGCATAAGGTCTTTTTCTTCAAGAAGACTATGAAGATTGTTTACCGAACGATAAACATCTTTTTCTGTTTTTGCTCCAGTGCACACGAGTTTGCCTGAGGAGAATACCAAAATCACAGTCTTTGGATCAATCATCCTGTGAATTAATCCAGGAAATTGTTCGGGTTCATACATGCTTCTAGGAACAGTCCTTGCAGCTTTTTCAAGGTGAACTTTACCTCCAAGGTTAATAGAAGATACAATGTTTTGAACGGTGACTTCAGCATCTTTTTTTATGGGAATTTTTCCTTTACGTAGTTTTTCCACCACAGTCTTTACTGCTTTTCTGGCAAGCTCTTCTGATTTTGACCCAGTACAGACCATTTTCCCAGTTCTAAAAAGAAGAGTCGCAGTTTTAGGGGATTTCAATCTAAAAACAGCACCAGGGAATTGTTCAGGATTATATTCAACATCTGGGAATTTTTCTTGAATTTTATTTAGATCTAATTTTTGGTCAATAGTAGCTGAGGCCACAACATTTACGATTTCAATTATGGGAGTAGTGAATGTCACAGGATGTTTGTTGGATAAACCTTATTTAAATAAATTTGAAAATTTGTTTTTATCAATGCTGATCGTTTAATTTTAGTCCAAAAATCATTACAAAGAAAAAGAGAATAAAAGGTGTAAGCTAAGAGTGTTTGTCCCTTGGATCAATTTCCAGAGATTTGTTAAAGCACTCAATGGCCTCCTCATACCTTCCCATACTTCGTAATGCCAAAGCTTTGGAATTCCACAAATCAGGATCACTGGGATTCAAAAGAATAGCTTGCTCAAAACAAGATAAAGCCTCTAGGTATTGCCCATTTCCCATATAGTCATCACCTTTTTTCATAATTTCTGATATCTCTCCCATGACATTATTTTATTCTCATTTGTTTTAAATCTAAAAAATATTGGTTTTACTTGATGGGCATGGTAGATTTAGGATTAATCAAAATTTAAATTCATTTTCATAATATTTACTGCAATGAGTTTAGACAAAACAGATGAAAAAATTTTAAAAAATTTAATGAAAGACGCCCGAATGTCAGCACGACAACTGGCATTAAAGATAGGAATTTCAACAGTTACTGCAATATCTAGAGTAAAAAAATTAGAGAACGAAAAAGTAATCAAAGGATACACAGCTCTAGTCGATCATGAAAAAATAGGATATGACATTACAGCCATAATTGAAATTATTGCAAAAAAGAATGTATTAGAAATTGAAAATAAACTATCAAAAATAGATAATGTCTGTTGCGTCTACGACATTACAGGGAACACCGATACAATAATTGTGGCCAAATTCAAAGAAAGAGAAGAATTAAGCGATTTTGTAAAATCATTGTCAACCATGCCTAATGTTGAAAATACAATTACCCATGTAGTTCTAAATACAGCTAAAGAAGACTTTAGATTAACGTAGGAACCAACATGAAAAAAATAATTGCTTTTTTATTGACTATAGCGCTAACTGGGCTGTTTCATAGTTCTTTTGCTCAAGTTGAAGATTCAAGTTCTAATTTAGAGTACAATATGAGTACTGAAGAAAAAATAATGTTGTTTGGAGGTTTTGCTGCAGCAGTTGTCGGAATATTTTTGTTTATTGCTCGAGACGCAATATTTAGAAAAAAGACAAAATATGACGAACAGGAATTTGAATCAAAAAAAGACAAAACCTATGAAAAATATCATTCAGATTGGACAGATGATTACGTAGATTTTACTTACACACGTCCATCCGAAGATGATGAACGATTTAGAAAAGCTGCAAGAGACTCAACACTTCCAGATTATTACAAAATCTTAGAAATTTCAAGAGACTCATCACAAGAAGAAATTAAAAAAAGATATCGTGAATTGGCAAAAAAATTGCATCCAGATAAAAGCAAAGATAAATCCACCGAAGAAACCATGGCAGAGATTAACAAGGCATATGAAATTCTATCCAGTAAAGAAAGAAGAGAAAAATACGATAAATATTTGATTGATGAGTGATTTTACTCTAGTTTAACTATGATCATATTGAGTTGAATTTTTGAAGGTCCCTGAACACTATTTGTTAGATTTGCATAAATGGAAACATCCTTTTTTTGATTATCAGATTCAAGAGTAGTTTTAATTTGTATTTCACCAAATTCAGTATTTGGTCCCAGCATGGTTTTTGTTAGCAGTGGAACAATCGACAAATCATTAATGGTTCCCTTTAATTTGTAAGCAAACTTGTCAGAAAAGTAGACACCACCTCTTGTAGTAGGAGAATTAACAGGAGTAGGAGAATTTTCGATGGATACATCCTCCAGTTGGAAATCCTTTCCATCAAGAGAAAGCAAGTATGAATTACCAGTATTTTTCTTCATTAATTCATCTAAAATTTCCAGATTTACCGACATTGTAGATATGCAATTTTGTAATTCTTTTGAATCTTTCTAGGTTATTGGTAATTAGTTAAAGAGAAAATTCCATCAAATTTAACGCCTATTTCTAAACATCTTTAAAAATGACAAGAGTGAGTCTATTTTATTGCAAGAATTTGCCAATCCTCACGCCTTAAGAAATGAAATTTTGAGTTTGATTGTTGAGAGCGGGCTGGATGAGGACTGCTATACAGAAATGCTGGATTACACAATAGAGCTTTTTGAAACCCAAGGGTTAGGGTCAGATTACTACGGATATCACAACATTAACCACGAATTAGAGGTAACTTATGTTGCCCTTTTGGCAGCAAACATGAATCATGTTTCAGACAAATTTTCAAAAGAAGATTTGAAATATCTTTATGCTGCTGCGTTGTTTCATGATTTTGACCCTCAGAAAAGTGTGGACAAACCCCATGAAGAAAGTGTTTTGAAATTCATTTCAATGGACAGAAAACTAAGAGAGCTTTTAGACGCAGCACGTCTTGATCTGGAAATAATTAAGGTGTTGATTCTTAGAACAACTTATCCATGGAGTGGGAAATTAAAAGAAAATGCAGAGATGCAAATTCAACAGTGCTTCAAAAAATCAGAACTGACAAAAAATAATGAACAGTACCAGGAACACATCAGACATCTTGGATGGTATTTGTCAGTAGTAGATAGGGTTAGCGGATACACACTCGGTGATTTTTCCAAAGCCATGGAGATGGCCAAAATGAATGCGCATGCTTTGGCATGGAGGCCCTCACTGATAGTACGTAGTTCTGTTGCTTATTTTGAAGAGTTACTGAACAGAGAAACTGAAATGTGTAGACTGATTTTAAAATCCCTTCCAAAGCACATGAGAAAAAATTTCTTTAATACAGTATTGTCGTTTATGAATATCAGACAACAGGAAATTACCATTCAAGCTGATTATGCATATGAAAACTTGAAGTTGGTTCCCACAATTGAAAACCTCCAGACAAGAGAGGATCCAAATTTTGTCAAAACTCTATTTTCAATTTTCCATGAATTGCCAAAGCCACTCCAATTCTCAAAGGAAAAATTTGAAGAATCAGTGAAAAATCCAGATGTCCTTTTGAACACGCTTCGATTAAATGATTGTCAGGGAGAAATTGTCGGGTTTGCCAAGGGTGGACCACTTGAAACATATCAGTTACGCCCAGAAATAAGAGATGAAAATTATGGGCTCAATAACACAATTTTTCTCGAACCACTTGCCTTGAGAATGGGTTATTGGGGTTTGAAGGGAGGAAGTGAAATGAGGCACATGTTCATCATGCAGGCAAATGCAAAAAAATTCAAGTTCTTGACTAGTTTTGCTTTGCGAGATGTAATTAGAGCCAGGGTAGATAAAGAAAAAGCTGAATTCGTAACACTCTTCGATCCTGAAAGATGGGACTACTACAAAATTCGATTATAAAAAAACCAAATGAATACTTTAGAAATTAGAAAATCTTTAAGGAAAATAATATCCGGCGAGGTTTTGTGGGATAAAGACATCCTAAAATTTTATTCAGTGGATGCAAGTTTGTACCAAGTTATTCCAAAAGTTGTAGTAATACCAGATACAGAAAATGATGTCATTGCAACCGTAAAATTTGCAAAGAAAAACAAAATTTCTGTAACCGTTAGAGGGGCAGGTACTGGTTTAGTTGGAAGTGCATTGAATAGAGGAATTATTATTGATTTGAAAAAACTCAATTCTATTAATGTAAAAAAGAAATATGCCGTTATAGGTGCAGGGCTTTTCAAAGGGAATCTAGACAAGATACTTTGCACAAATGGAAAATTTTTTCCCCCAAACCCATCAATTGGACCATACTGTGCAATGGGTGGAATTATTGGAAATAACGCCAGCGGTAGTAGAACCTTGAAGTATGGCAGTACAATTGACAACCTTGAGGAAATTACATTTGTTAGTGGTAAGGGTGAAAAAATAACTCTTCCAACCAATCACAAAATTGCAAAAGATGTTTTAAAAATTTCAGATAAAATAGAAAAAGAAAAATTTCCCTTAGTGTCTAAGAATTCTTGTGGATATAGATTAGATTGTATAAAATCCATTAAAGACACGCACAAAATACTGGCAGGTTCTGAAGGAACCTTAGGAATAGTACTATCGGCTAAAATCAGAATACGAGATATTCCGCAGAGGCGATTACTATCTATTGTGGAATATCAGTCACTGCAAAATGCTGCCAAAGACTGTTTGAAAATAAAAAACACGAATCCCTCAGCAATAGAATTTGTTGATAAATCAACACTGGAAAATTTTAATTTTAAATTTAAAAAAAATATCAACTGTTTGCTTTTTGTAGAATATGATTCTGACCTTGAAAAAAATAAAAAGAATTTGAAAAATGTAGTGGGGGACAAAATAGTAAAAACATCTAAAACAAAAAATGAGATAGAAAAATGGTGGAAATTCAGAGACCTTGCTTTATCATATAGCCTAAAATCAATAAAACATGAAGATAGAATTCCACACATGATTGAAGACGCAACAGTTCCTTTAGAGAAACTAGGGAAGTTATTTTCAATAATTGAAAAAATAAACAAGGAATTTCATACAAATACTGTAATGTATGGACATGCAGGAAATGGAAACATACATGTCCGAATTATTTCCAATAGGAAAAAAATCAAAATGCTCGATGAAATTTCAAAGAAATATTTTGAGCAGATTATAGAACTTGGAGGAACTATAACTGGAGAGCATGGAGACGGTATTGCCAGATCCAGATTTATAAAAAATCAATACGGGTCTACAAACTACAAGATATTCAAAAAAATAAAAGAATACTTTGACCCTGAAGAAATTCTAAATCCAGGAAAAATAACAAGAGCCAGAAAGTTTTCAACACTGGAAAAGGTCTAAAAAATAACCAAATTTGTATAGAATAGATATGCAGTAAGGCTTTATTAACAAAAAAAAATTCACAGACACGTGATAAAAAAAATCATTGTTTTTGCAGTGGCATCGCTAGTTCTATCAATAGGCATAGCCCCAGTCTACGGAATAGATCCACTAGAGAGGGCAGTGATTAATGATGAGAGACTAGTAAACCTAAGTGGAGCAACCCTTGGGGAGCACATTATAGTAAACCAGCAAGTGCAAATCACAGCAAAAATCACCAATACACAAGACGAGATTCAAGATTTTGTATACATTGTACAAATAAAAGATGAAAATGATATGGTTGTAAAACTAGGATGGATTTCAGGATCTTTAACAAGTTATCAAAGCTTTAGCCCATCCTTATCATGGACCCCAAAAGAATCAGGGGTATACAATGCAGAAATTTTTGTTTGGGATAGTTTGTTGTATCAAGATGCTTTGGCAAATTTTGTAACATTAGAAATTATCACTAGTTGAGTATTTGAAAAGCACCATATACAATTACGAAAAAAATTGATTTGGACCATAAAAATTAAGATCGGTAATTTGCCTCATAGTAAAAAAAGTTTAACAAGTTCTCGCTAATAGAACCTCACGCCTAGGAATTGTATGACAATAGGTTATTGTGTAAAGTGCCGTGATAAAAGAGAAATCACTGGCGCTAGTCCATACACGATGAAAAATGGTAAACCTGCAATCAAGGGCACATGTCCATCATGCAGTACAGCCATATTCAGAATAGGAAGAGGCTAGAAGTTTTTTCACAATCTAGCAATTGCTTTCCTTTTTAGATTCTACTGCACAGCGTAAGCAGTGCAACTAGAATTTTTCTTAAAAAAAATAATCTACAACCGCTTGTAGATTTCTTTAAACTCTTCAGCTAGATCATATGAAATATTCATTAGATGCGATAGCTGATTCATGCTAGTTTTGTTTCTTGAGAGTTGTCGCAGAATTGTTAAGGCCTTTTGAGGAGAATTTGAATTCAAATTCATTTCGCCAGACCAAGTTTTGAATGCATCATTTACATCCAAACAGAAATTCAGAACAAATTCTTCCCAGTTTTTTATTGGTTCCAGAGATGTTTTTGGTAAAATCATGTCCGATATTTCTCGGAATTCATTTTTTCTATCGACCAAAAGTTTTTCCAAAGCTTCGCGGGTTTTTGTTTCACTAAGTCCTTCTTTTTTTAGGGCATAGATATTGCTCATAGGTTACTATTTTCCTTGCCACACATAAGATAAGAGGTGTTTTGAATTAAAATTTGTTTTAAATTTTCAGAAAAAACAAACGTTTGTTCATTAAAAAAATAAATGAAATGATCTTTGGTAAGAGATCTGTGAAGGGCAATTTATTATGGTTTCACTGCCAATAGGCATTACAGCACAGATGCTCATCTTGCCCAAATCAGATAATTCATACCGAGAGTTCTGAGAATCTATTTGCAACATAATCCCAATTTACCACATTCCACCAAGAATTGACATAATCATTTTTTTTATTTTGATATTGTAGATAGTATGCATGCTCCCATAAATCCAAACCCAGTAATGGTGTTTTGTTATACGTCCAAGGACTATCCTGATTTTTCGTAGTCATAATTTCAATTTTGTTAAATGTTCTATTAAAGACAAGCCAGCACCATCCGCTTCCCTCAATGGACAAAGATGCATCAAGAAATTTGTTTTTGAAATTCTCAAAATTATTAAAGTAAACATCAATAGAATCGGCCAATTTTCCATTTGGATTTCCTCCTCCGTCAGGATTCATTATTTCCCAAAATAACCTATGATTTTCAAATCCCCCACCAAAAAAAACAATGTCATTTCGATATTCCTCAGGAATTAATTGTAAATCTGAAAGAATTGAGGTGATGTATTGAGGATGAGAGGCTCCACCGATTTTTTCAAGTGTTTTGTTCAAACCATCTACATATGATTGATGATGTTTTTGATGGTGAATGATCATTGTTTGTTCATCGATGAAGGGTTCAAGTTCATCATACCCATATGGTAATCTTGGGAGTTGGTATCGCACCATAAAGTAATTGGATAAATATCCACATATAATTTGCAAGTGGAAAGAAAGATAACTGCAGATTGCAAAAAAACCACATGACAAAATTAACTATGGTCGATTTGAAAATTTTATTTTTAGGAATTAACAAAGAGGGTACTTTTGATGAAAAGGACATAGAGGAATCTGATTTGAAAAAATTAGGAGTGGGCAGAATTCTTGATCAGTTAGCCTCATTGAAGGAACGAGGCCTGATTGAAATGAACAAGAATGGATCCTTTTCCATCACTAGTTCTGCAAAGCAAATTCTTTGGGATGATGAAATTCCGTTATGGGTAAAGATTCTCAGGGTGCTAGAAATAAAATCCCAAAATATCAAGACCGTGGCATCCTTCTTGCTTGTTTCTGATGATCAAGTAAAAGAGGAAATCGAAGACCTTAGAAAAAGACATCTGCTGCTGATGTCTCCTCTCAGAAAAGAAACAGGGTTGGAAAAATTTTATGAAATTTTACCGGAGGGGATTGAAATAATTGAAAAATTTCAAAAAGGAGGATTCAAAGACAAACCACAAATCAAAGATCCCCAAATAGAGATTTTGCCAATATTGGATCAAACAATAAAAGAAATTCAAGACATGCAAGAAATATCAAATGACAAAAAGCAAAACATTATTGAGAATCTTTTGAAAATAAAGGAAAAATTACAAATTTAGTTACTTTGAGCTGATTTTATCATGAATTTGAGCCAAGATTAGTTTGGCCTTGTCTTTATTTTCATAGGAATCAACTGTTTCATCCATAATCGCATCTATTTCATAGCTCTTGTCCACCAAGATGTTTGCAACATGATCATCTAAGGTTCCATTTCCAATCAAATAGTACGCAAAAACGGTATTCTTTTGGCCAATTCTATGAAGTCTATCTTCAGCTTGTCGGTGAATTGCCGGACTCCAATCTAATTCAGCGAATATGACATATTTTGCACGGGTTAAATTAATACCAACATTTCCAGCCCTAAGGCCTGCAATCATTAGTTTAGATTCGCCTTTTTGGAATTTGTCTATCTGGTCTTGTCGCATTGTATCAGTCTGTCCTCCAATAATAGAAACAGGTGAGAATTCTTCAAGACGTTCATGGAGTAATTTGTGGATGACTTTATGATGACAAAATACAACAACACTTTCCTCAATTTCCATAATATTTTTTACAAAATTAATCACATGAGGTAACTTTGCAATGCCTGCCACTTGCCTTTCACTTTGAATGGCTCTTTGATAGGAGGCTGATTTCTTAAATTCAGTTTCTGCATCTTTTTGTTCTTCTTCTAATTTAGTCCAAATCTTATCTAATTCTTCAAGATAGTATTCAGTGTCTGCATCAATTACTTCCTTGTAGCGTACTTTGTCTTTTAGCTCTTTGAGAACATCAGATTTCTTTCTTCTGAGCATAACGTGTTTTTGTAATTCATTTCTCAAAGATGCTCGTTTGTTTTCTAAAACAATTGCCTTTCCTTTCTCATTAACATAGCAAAAGTACTCGCAGAATTCTTTAAAGCTTCCAAGAAGTCCAGGTTTTAGGATATCAACGATAGGCCAAATTTCAGAGCCTCTATTGTAAATTGGAGTTCCAGATAGACCAATTCTATAGGTGACAGAAGATTGCCCTGCTAAATCTTTCACTGCCTTGTATTTCTGAGTAGTTTTTGAGCGAAGATTATGAACCTCATCGCAAACCACAGTTTTGATGTTAAGTTTTGATAAATCAGGTAATCTCTTGTAAAGTAATTCATAGTTGATAATGTAAAAGTCAGTTTTAGGTAAATCTTCAAGTTTTCCTGTTCTGATTATAGTGGAAGAAGGAGAATCGCTTTCAACTATTCTACCGTTTCGGCTTTTCTTCTTTACAAATTTAGATATTTCACGATTCCAGTTTTGTAGTGTAACTAGTGGTGCCACTACCAATACAGGAAAAGTTTGTTTTTCAGTTGCCACATAGGATAATGTTTGAACAGTTTTTCCTAGACCCATCTCATCGGCAAGTAATGCATTTCCTGATGATTTTAAGAGAAAATCCAATCCTTCCTTTTGAAAATTAAGTAGTTTGCCTCGAAATTGATCTCCAGTTTTTGCTCGATTTAGTTTATGCTTTATTGGAGGAAGTGTTGGCTTGGGAGCAAAAGTTTTGATTACTTTTCTTTGCCATGCAGATTTTGATAAAATTTCTAATGGATAGCGGTCCATCATGGCCTTTAGTTGCTTCACACTTTCTGTACTGTCAGGAACAATTACCTCATCAATGTTTTCCCCATACCAGGCTTCAGGCACAAGTTTTGAAATCATGCTTACTGCCCGTTGTCCAGTTAATTTCCAGCTCCATGTTTTTGAATACTTGTCAAGAACATACTCCAAAGTCCCGAAATTTTCCATCGATGTTGCCATAATTTGTGGATAAAACGTTTTTTTGCTTTATGAATCTTCATGTTTGATTCGATCACTGCATTGATCTAAAAAATTTAGCAATAGTTAAAATATGAAGTTGTTATGAATTATGGGTAAATTTAGAATAAAAAAAATCACATAGCATTTCAGAATAGGCGTAAATTACTTTCAAAAAAAGACAATGATGAAATAGGAAACATGTGAACTCAAGGTATGGCTCAAGATGGGTTTGGATGGATCTATTTGGTATTTTTCCTAATTATTCCACTATCTCGAATTATCCCCAGATTGGTGCAAAAATGGAAGCAAAAGAATCAGGAAGAACCAGAACAATTCACACAGCAATCATACGATTCTACAAATGAGACAATATCGCAAACCCCACCAAAACAATACCACGAAGACATACCAAGAGAAATGAAACCACAATCACTGGACATGTTGATTCTAGGTGAATTGAATCGAGGGGTAAAAAATTTCAATTCCATTCAAAGAAATCTAGGAATAGATACAGAGAAACTAGAGGAAACATTAGAAAGTTTAGAAAAACAAGGTTTGATGAAGGTGCAACATAAACAGGGGTTATTTGGTCCAAAAATTGAATTAATTCCAACCGAGAAAGGATTCAAAAAATTTTATTCTTGAAATGACATAGTATAATTATAGTAAATCACAACTATACACATTGTCTAAATACCAACAGCCAAGAATGGATGTTAATTTTGGAAAAGCAAAAGCAGTTGTTATTGGCGCAATTATTCTCATAATTATAGGAGTTGTAGTCTCCGCTTCGATTCAAATTGTTGATGCAGGTAACAGAGGAGTTCTCTTGCATTGGAATGCAGTTGATCTAACAGCACCTCCTTTAGATG
>JBMSGE010000025.1:0-15276 GCA_049414205.1 Nitrosopumilaceae archaeon | reverse complement strand
ATCCACTTGTTGTACTATAGTGACTTCTTAAGATGTTTTTCATCAACGGTAAATACACATCTTTTGTCCAGAGCTTTGTTTTGCAGCCAGATAGTAGTTTATCACAATACTGCTTTTCTTCTTGCGTTAGTTGTGAGGCATGAAGATAGTTTTTCTTTGCTGCCAGCTCGTAGAGAAACGAGTAGTATTCTCGAAGAATCTCTTTTTCTTGCATTTCTTGCGTTCTCATCGTTTACCAAACAGAAGACACCCACAGAATTATTTAGAATCTGGCTTACTTTTTGGGTACTTTTCGTTCAGAATTGGAATTTTTTTTACCACTTTAGTTCAATATTTGAACAATGGATACTATCTTTACAGCAGGACATACTAGTTGACTCTAAAATGACTATGGCCGAACCTGTAACTGAGCATAAAAAAGAGATTAGAATAGATGCAATAGACAGACAGATTCTAAATTTGCTTATTGCAAACGCGAGGGATTCTACCAGGACCATAGTGAAAAAGCTTGAAGGCTTGGGAACAGAAATGTCTGAACGTGGGGTAGGAAAAAGAATTGCAAGGTTAGAAAAACTTGGGATTATTCATGGTTATACTACAATGGTTGATCTCAATCAAGTAAACATGCCAATTTTACGGTTGATTACTGTAAAATTCACATCCCCTAAGGATTTTGTAACTAGATTAGAGGAGATGAAGCAGTATCTTTCAAGTGCACCTTATTGTGACTTTTCAGCTAGAACGAACGGAAATATTGACTGGATAGAACTAAAATTTTTCAACAATCACGAACAAGCTCAACAAGAAGAGGATCTTTATCGTGCTTGGTTTGGAGACATAATGGAGGATTACAGGTCATATGATTTAGACATTCACAAGATGGGTTGGCAACTATTTGATGAAGACGATTTTAATAGATTTATCAAAAACACCTGCAAAAAAGAGGGAACTGAAAACTGTATTGATACATCGAAAAAATCCAGACGATAAATAATTGATGTTTCTTAAATACTAAAAACGTGTATTGTTATTATGGTTTTTAGAAGATGTGTACATTGTGGAAAAGAGTATGAAGATGTTTTCAATAGGCGTATTTGTTCAGACAAGTGTTCGTTAGAAATTTCCTAAAAAATAATTTTTTTGTTTTAAAATTTTAGCCTCAAAAGTTCAATAACTGAACTACTCAATTACTAAGTGAATTCATTAACTGAACAAAACATGCAAGAAAAGTTAGATCCATTCTAAATAATTCTAAGACATTATAGAGATTGACAAAACATGAGTACAATCAACGTACAACAACAAATCTCCGAGAATAAAAGAAAACTTGGAGTGATAGGTTTGCTTGCCTTACCTATCGTTGCAGCAATGGCCCATCAAGGAAGTGTATCCTTGGAACAAGTACCTCAAATACTCTCATCCGGAGTATTTCCAGTCCTTTTCACAATTGGATCATGGGGTCTTGCTGTGAAAATGGCATTAAAATTGAGAAAGTAGGGTAAAACCTTCTCCTCAATTTTTTTATTCTAATTCTTCTAAAAATTTTGCATTCAATTTTTATGAATGAAAATATTTTCTTTCTGTGTGAAAGCGCTACACTTTGATGGGAAGAATCTAAATTGTATGGAAGATTATCCCAAACCGCAATCCGGTGAAGCAGTAGTTAAAGTCAGTATGGCAGGTATTTGCGGGACTGACTTGGAAATTTTACAAGGGTACATGTCTTATGAGGGAGTTTTGGGGCATGAGTTTGTTGGAACTGTAGTAGAGTCACAAAACAAGGATTTTGTAGGTAAGAGAGTAGTAGGCGAAATTAACGTAGGGTGTGAGAATTGCGATTCTTGTAAAAAAGGAATGCAAAGGCATTGCCCGAATAGATCCGTTTTAGGAATTTTAAATCGAGATGGGGCATTTGCTGAATATTTGACCTTGCCTGAAAGAAATCTCCACATTATTCCAGATTCAGTTACAGACGAGCAAGCAGTTTTTGTAGAGCCAATCGCTGCTGCATATGAGATTAAAGACCAAATTTCTTTGAATTCTGACTGGCATGTCGCAATAGTGGGAGATGGAAGATTGTCTCAGCTGATTGCAACTGTCTTGAAGACAAGTTGCTCAGATATTACCTGCTTTGGAAGACACCAAAAAAAGCTAGAAAGGCTTGGAAAATTAGGAATAAAAACAAAAATAGGAATTCAATCATATGAGAAATTTTCTTTTGATCTAGTAGTAGAGGCAACTGGAAGTAACTCAGGATTTCAGGATTCAATGAATCTTGTTAAACCAAAAGGAACTGTTATTTTAAAATCAACAATTGCCTCAAAGGAAAATCTTGATTTGACACCTGCTGTAGTTAATGAGATTACTGTTATAGGGTCTAGGTGTGGTCCCTTCAGGCCTGCAATTGATGCCCTCGCAACAGGGATAATTTCGGTTGAAGGTTTGATTGATTCAAAATATCCATTAGAGAAATTTAAAGAAGCATTTGAACGTGCAAAACAATCAAACACACTAAAAGTTGTTTTAGTTCCCTAAGTTGTCCTAATACATTGTTAATGTCAAAATAATTTAATGAATTAAATCTAATCTAGATTATTAAAGGTCAAAAGACTTCGCTCGATCAAAAATTATTTTTCACACATAGGGATATCTTGATTGGTTGTGATTAATGTCTATGAGCGAAGTACAACTAAGCGACAGAATAAGAATGGCTCACACTATAGAAGTTGAAAGTGCGGCAAGAAAGAAGGTTGCGTTAAAAGTCAGTTGGTATGATGTACATGGAAAAAATCATACTCAACACTACTCATTAAATGAAGGTTCTACCATAGAACTCTAATCATTTTTTTTCTTTACACTGGATTAGATTCATCTACTAGTTCTTTTTGGTGTTTTATTTTGTAGTGAGTTTTTAGATATGTGTAACCTAAAATTCTCTTACCACAAACATCACACTCTACTCTTTTTACCATCTATCGCCAAAGTATATTCACAAAAATTGTATTTATACATCTGGAAGTGTAACACGATCAATTTACACTATTAGTTTTTTTAAAATGAAATTCTTGGAGTTTTCTAACTTACAGTAATTGAACCGTTAGCCCATGGATGAATCATACAAAAGTAATCGTATTCTCCAGATTCTTCAAACTTGAATGAAAAAGTTTCATCGGCATTTATCAATCCGCTGTCAAATATTCCGTCTGGTCCTTCAATTATGTTTCCGCTTGTAACAGTATGAGATGAAGAGTCATCATTTTTCCATATTATTTCCCCTCCGGTAAAGATTATCAGTGACGGAGGATCATAGCACAAATTTACTTCTTCACATCCAGGGATATTAGTTCCTGCAGGAATCGAAACTAGTCTAGCAGGTAATTTTGAGGTTGCAACTTCTTTTGTGGTTTCACCAAATTCTTGAGTTTCTTCGGCTACCTGTTTTGTTGTTTCCTTGACTTTTTCAAGTACCTCAGAGCCTGATTCTCGAATTTCTTGTCCTGTCTCTTTGATAGAAGTGGTGGTTTTTTCTACAATCGGCGTAATTTCAGAAGAGTTAGGGCCCGAGATGGCAGTAAATCCCAATGCAATTGCAACTACTGCAATAGCAATTCCAATTCCTGCTTTATCCATTGAGGTCATGTTAATTCCAATGTTGGTCTTCCCTTAAAGCAATTACGATATTATCAAAAAAGAAAATTAAGCGATTAGATTAAGTATTGTAATAGTGACTTATCTTATATGACTGATGATCCATTTTGTCACTGCGGTTCATGTGGACATGAAAAGGTTGATGAGTGTTACTCAAAACAATGTTCATGCTGTTTAACTGATCATCAGGGTGCTTTTGGCAAAAATAGATGATTGTATCAAATTAAGAGGATTGTTTTTTTCGTTTTATCCATTTCCATTCGGGTCTTTCTGATTCTTCAGACACTAGTATTCATCTTCCATAGAGCTTCTCTCAGAAATAAGCTCATTCACATAACTACAAAATTTACACTTGCAATTTGACATATTTTTTAAAAGTATTATTTTGTTATATTTACCAGTATGACTTTTGAAAAAACAAACAGTAAGGCTTGGCTGTGACAGTGTTAAAGTGCATACAGACACAAAGCAGGGCTTAAATTAATTATTGATGCACCTATATCAGATTCAAGTCTACCCACTATCGCCCGATAGATGAGTTTGACTTGGGTCTTTTCTTAATTTTAATCCAAACGAATACTTCAATAGTGGAAAGAGACTTTAGTTAGCATGGCACTTGGAATCATAATAGCAGTCGTAGTAATCGCAATTTTAGCTGTTGTGATGATAAAGATGTACAAAAGTACCAGTAAAACAAGCTATTTTGGAGAACCTAACAGATGTCAAGTTTGTGGGAGAAAGGGAGATGCATCTAATTGTCCATATTGTAAGACCGATTCAAAATCACTAAGATGATTAATCTTCAAGATACTCAATGAATTTTCCAGTGTTTTCAAGTTTAATTGAATTAATCTCTTCAAGATTATTCATAAAGTTCATTTTCAGAATAGAGTCAGATACAGTGTACAAGACTTCTTCGATGTAAAATGTTCTTGAATTTCCCATGCCATGATACCTTGTGTCATTTTCAGTGTGTGTTACGGTTCCTTTGAGGTCTATTCCATTTTTGTTATCCAATTCAAGTATGTAAAATCCATTCCAGCGGTTCCAATCAGGAGCAATTCTTTTTTCAGATATTCCGTTCAATGAATTTTTATCACTGCTTATTGGAAGAGACAGTAAATTTTTTCTTTTATCGAAGAAAAATGCTTTGTGATTGTTTAGAGCTTCAGAATGGGTAGAAGAATCTCCAATAATATAATCATCAATAACTTTAGGGTCGCTAACATCAGATACATCAAAGAGTGCGACTTTAACACCGAGTTGTTGGACTCTGTCATTTCCTATCTCTTTTGTGTCTCGTCCAACACCTATCACGTGGTCATCATCATATGGATGTAGGTAGTTAGAAAATCCTGGAATCTTTAGTTCTCCCAAAATTTTTGGAGTGTCAGATGACAAATCAATTACAAAGAATGGGTCAATTTGCTGAAAGGTTACCAAATACAATCTGTCACCCATAAATCTTGCAGAAAAGATACTTTCATCAGGGGCAATTTCATCAAGCCCTCCTAAAATTTTAAGATCTTCGTCTAAAACATAGACCGCATTTGAACGCATCATTCCAGAGTATTGTGAATAGTACTCAGTGGTGGTAGCAACTCTGAATCTATCGTTGCTTTCATCCATTGAAAATTGGTTTAATAGTCGTCCAGGAACTGAACCTTTTGCCTGATATTCCAATTTATCACCATCAATGGAAATTTTGTGAATAATTGTTTTGAGAGATTCTTGTTGGATTTTTGAATCATAGTCGACAAGTGCTTTTCTGATTTTTTCAAATAGTCCTTCTTTTTGACTTTGGCTCATCTGATTGTATGAATCTTGTAAGATTTCAGAAATTTCTGCCCATTGTCTAACAGAGCTAAGACTGGAATCTCCTTTTATTGCATTAATTTTATTCTGTAAATCTTGTGGTAGTAATGGAACCACTACATCGAAGAACCTATCTCTGGAAGATTCTTCATAAAACCCGTAAGGAAGATTTTGCTGGTAGGTAAGGTAAAAGTTATTTTCAGAAACATAAATTGTTCCGCTATATCCCATTAGGAACGTCTCAGATGTTATGGTGTCTCCAAAAATATCTATGGCAGTTAGTGTGTTAAAGTTTGAGAATCGCTCCACATTGTCAAAGTAAAACGCATCGGGAACCATCAATGGTTCTGCACTCTCCATAATTATTGGAAGTCTAGGATATTGATGATCGATATTCTTGTTTGTTACAAAGTATGCATAGTCATCAATCATTCTTGCATCTCTGAAATGCCCATCAATTGTATAGTCCTTCAAAATCTCAGGGTTTTCTTTATCAGAAACATCCACAATTAATGCATGGGTTACTGGGTTGTATGATGGTCTTGGGATAAAGTCAAACTGTGGAATTATTTCTTCTTGGCTTTGGCCATTGTAAAATATTACTAGTCTATCGTCGTTTAGGAACATATTTTGAATCCATTGAGATTCAATATCTAAGGCGATTTTGAGTACAAGTTTTGCAGATTCTGCAGGATACGCATCAATTATTGAAAGGGTGTTTTGAGAAACAATGTAGACGTATTTTGAATCATTTTTCAGATAGTCTGGCTCATCTACGTTTTCTACTTGGACATTAGTTGTAGAGTAATCAAGGCCGCCAGAACCTGATTGTGATTTTGATGAATCCATGGCCATTTCAGGCATTGGTTCTGGAGAAGGTGCACTTGTAGTTACTGCCATTCTTTCCTCTACTTCACCCATAAAACCATCAGATCGAAATACCCCGTCATCATAAAATTCTCCTTCAAAAATATTAGATGCTGCCAAGATGTCTTTGAGTTCAGATTCAGAAGAAATTTTTCTAATCTCCTGAGTTCCTTCAAACAAGTCAGAGACTGTCCTATCAACATAAACAATTTCTGGAGGAGAAGGGTCGATTGTTACTTTAGGTTGATTATCAAAACCAATTGCAAACATTACACCTGCAGTTGCAATTACTGCTACAATTACGGCAATTGGAAGGATTATTTTGGAATTCATTTTTCTCATCTTTTTTATTTTATTTTTTCAAAACTGCCTTTTGACAGTTACTACTATTTGCCCTATGAGCTTAAAAGGTTAAGTGAAATTACAATTTTACCAAACAATTTACATATATTCAAAAGCAATACAAAGAATTCTAATGTCTGAAGAAAACAAAAACGAAGATGAGATTACAGAAAAAATCAAAATTATTGCGACAGATGATGATAAGATAAAATCATTTGGTGAACTATTAACAAATGACTCTAGTAGAACAATTCTTCAATTATTATTTAATGAAGAGTTAACAGCCCTTCAGATTGCAGATAAAACTGGAATTTCCCTTCAGTTGGTAAAATATCATATTATCAAACTTCAAGATTTAGGCGTAGTCAAGGTAACAAAGGTAGAAAAAAATTCAAAATCTCAGGACATGAAATTCTATTCTGCCTCAAAATTTAGCATGGTTATAGTTCCTCCAAAATACTCTGAGAAAACTAAAGAAAGTAAGTTGCTTGTTCGCTCCTTTAAGCACATTTACAAGATTGCAGGATTTGGGATTGCAGCAGGTCTCTCAGGCCTATTATCGCTTGCCACACTACAGCAAGATACTCAGATTCCAATTGAATCAAGAGAGATTCAAGAAACTCAGATATCTAGTCCACAAGACCAAGATGGAGGTTTCCAAGCATCTACAGAAGAATCAAAAGTTGCAGAAGATGTTGCATTAGATGCACTAGAGCCTGAATCATCTCAAGCTCCTGAACCCATACCAGAGACAAGTCAAGATGCATATACTTTGGAAGAAGCCCTTGAACTACAGGCAAGAAGAATTGAAGCTGCAGAAGCAAATCCAGCATCAGGTTCCGGAACATCCATTTTTGATTTTGGTGATTTGACAATTACACTAATTATTTTGGCAGTAATTTTTGGAGGATTTGCTGTATTCTTTTTTATCAAATCAATTAGACATTCAAAACGAAAACAGATAGCATGAAAATCTAAGAATTTTTGGTAAAAATCAAATTTCATCAAAGCCTTTATTCAAATTTTACATAATAATTTCAATGACTGGAAAAAAAATACAAATTCTAGCAGCAGTGATGTTTAGCCTTTTGATGTTACCTGCTGTTAACGGAATTGCATTTGCGCAATACATAACTTCAGATGGACAAACAGGTCTTGATGATTATCTTCAATTAGCTCAAGACAAAGTTGCTCTAGCAAATGATAATCCAAAAGCTGGATCAGGAACACCAATGTTTGCAGCTGATGGTGTTGTAGGTGCTTTAATTTTGTCTACTGGGGTATTTGGCGGTATAGCTATTACATTTTTTGTGAAGAGTCGCCAAGGAAAGTATGCCGCAATTGGACGTGGATAAATTCCACTCCTTTTTTGATTTAGAAAATTTTCCTTGAATTTGTGCCTAATTTTAAAATATTTTGGAGGAAATTAAAGAATAAAGCTAACAATAATGATAGAATCTTTCTTCTGCATAGATGAGATAGGTCTCACTTCCAAAATATAATTTAGATTCAATTATTTGATTTTGTGCATATTGCTTTAATTCAGAACAGGAAAGACTAACAATAAACTCCTTTTCTTCAATCATATCATTATAGCTAGTTATCACGACAAATGTTAAAGACATCAAAAGAATTGGCGCTACAATAAATGTAAATGGCATTAGTTTAATGTCACTTTTGTCTATCATTTCTTATCCCCCATACATTGTAATACAAAGATAAAATTTATAGAAATTGGAATTTTTATTTTCACATACACCCCTCCAAGCCCAACGAAATTATGAATTTCATTTTTTATAAAGTTGGCTTCTTGTAATTTTATTTTAGGACAAAATTTTTAAAAAAACTTTGGAAGCCTTTAAAAAATTTCAAGTATTATTAAAAATAAAAAAGAAAAATTAGGTTGCTAAAATTGCAATTCCTCTTTTAACTAGCTTATCTGCTGTTGTTTCTTTGACACACATTGGAGATGCATTTGATGTTTTCATCACCAATTCAAATCCTTCACGGCATTCTACTAACTGGGCATCAATGCCAGCAGCAGTCTGGTGTCTAGGAGAAAGCCAAGTCATTGAGAACTCTTTAGCCAATTCCATAAACTGATCCCTTAGATCTTCTTTGTCTGTGTCGCTTATGGACTTGTCACGCAATGAGTGTTTCAAGTCTCTCAACTCTTCATGCATTGCTTTGATAGAGTCTTTTTGCTCGTCATTTAGTGTGCTTGCTCTGAGAATTATTTTCTTTCTGTCCTCTGATTTCATGGATTCTTTGTGCTCGGAGATTTTCTCTTTCATGGATTCTTTGTGCTCAGGCATATCTTTTTTCATAGAATCACTATTCTCCTCGATAAAGGCGTCTCTTCCCTCATCATCAAGGGCACAATACTCTTCCATCATAGAAAGTCGGTCTAGCTTGTCATATTCTTCAAGATGAGCTAGTTTTTCGTCATACTCCATTTCACAAAATTCGTCCATCTTTTCTCTAGCATCATGGTCGCCTTTCTTATCATACTTTTTGTGTTCGTCTTGATGTTCTTCAATGAATGCTTCTCTTTCAGATTCATCTAAGGTGCAGTACTCGTCAAGTTTTTCCTTGTGTTCTTCTAACTTTTCATGTTCTGCAATGAAGGAATCTTTTTCTTCATCATTCATCTCACAGTACTTTTCATGAATTTCTTTTGGATCATAATCGCGTTTTTCATATTGGTCTTCTAGTGCATCAATGAATGCATCTTTTTCAGATTCATCTAACAAACAGTACTCTTCCATTTTTTCCTGATGTTCTGCAGATTTACCATGATCTTCGATAAAGGCTACTTTGTCATCACCAGTCATTTCACAGTACTTTTCTAGAACTTCTTCCATGTCATAATCGCGTTTATAGTCGTCATTTTTTTCATAGTCATCGTCTGTTTCATAGTAGTCGTCTTGGTCGTTTTCATATTCGTCATCTCTTTCGTACTCATCGTCACTTTCTGCATACTCTGGATAACGTTCTGCAATGAAAATCTCAATTTGATCTTCGCGTTCATCTTCATCTAGTGTACAAAAATCATCAAGTTCTTTTGTGTAACTGGCTAGATTATCATATTCGTTAAACAGTTGAGCTTTTTCATCGTCGTTCATTTCACAATAGTATTCAAGTTTGTCATCAAGGTCGTCCATTTCGTAATCGTCATCAGAGTCAGCATATGCTACAGCTGAGCCAGCTGTAATCCCTGTAAACATTATCAGGGAAAAAACAATGCTTAGAAGTTGTGCTCGTTTCATTGCAAAAATTTTCAAATTATCCATATAAAGCCTACCTGATCATTTGTGCACAATCATTAATAATTATGAGTAGGAATTACAGCATTCATGCCAAACATTACTGCTGAAGATTCTGAAAGAGTAGAGCTTTTAGAGATTGTATCTAGTTCTAAGATTGGTCTAAAAATTCTGTCAAAAGAACAACTAGAACGACTTTACAGGTTGGTGGAGGGAAAAGACTACAGTCATGATATGGAGGCCCTAATATCTAAAATCGAGCTTTTGAAAAAAATCAACAACAGATTATATGATTTAGAGGATGGAAGAATAATTCTTTAAAATCAAAATACTGCTCACTTGGCAACTAAGATTTGGTTATTGTAATTGTTGAGAATCAGAAAATTGAATTAAAATCAAATTGAAATTCTGAGATGTGTGATTTATTTTGATTCATTTGAGAAATCCAAATGATTGTGCAGGATGAAAAATTTGCAAAAAATGAACAATTCATATGAACCAATCATGAGCAATTGCTTTTATTTCATTTTACTATAATGTTGTATGTTAAGTAAAGAATCTGATGATTTTGGACAAGTTCTAGAAGCTTGGGCAAAGGTAATTGGTGTTAATCTAGATAGACAGTAAAAAAATAAGAAGATACAATTCAAGTAATTGCTAGTTATTCAATTATCTAGATTGCACTAGTATCCTTTTATTTTACAATAAACAATTTTGATTGTTTGAAATCAATTTTTTCGTTAAATAAAGAGATTAAAAACTGTACAAAGTGCCCTAGACTTTCAAAGTACATTAGGGATGTTGCCAAAAAAAAGGTTAGGCGTTTTTCGCATGAGGGTTACTACGGTAAACCATTGTCAGGGTTTGGAGATATTAATGCAAGATTGTTAATAGTTGGTCTTGCTCCTGCAGCTCATGGCGGAAATAGAACAGGTAGAATGTTTACTGGGGATTCTTCTGGTGATTGGCTTGCCAAGGTAATGCACAAGTATGGATTTGCCTCTATTCCAACCAGTCAATCTTCAGATGATGGTCTTGTTCTCTATAATGCATACATTACCGCAGCAGTCAGATGTGCCCCTCCACAAAACAAGCCTACAAAAGAGGAAATGGAGACATGTTTTGATTATTTGAGGCAAGAATTCAAAATACTAAAAAATATCACAGTGATTTTATGTCTTGGAAAAATTGGATATGATTCCACTTGCAAATTACTTGATGTAAAAAAGGAAAAATTTGGACACAATAAACTGTTCCAATACGATTCGTTAAAAATTCTAACATCTTATCATCCATCAAAACAGAATACCCAAACAGGGAGATTAACCTGGAAAGAATGGTCAGCAGTTTTTCAAAAAGCAAAAAGGTTAACCAAGTAAGAAAAGTTTATTGTAAAACATGGATTAGTCATATTAATGAAAGAAATTATTTTTGTTTTGATTATATTTTCTAGTTTACCCTTGGTATTTGCTCAAGAGTATCCTGATTTGGGTGTTAAAGTAGAAATTTTTGCAGATAATTTAGAAATTCCTTGGTCTATAGCATGGGCACCTGATGGGACCGTATTTTTTACAGAAAGATCTGGTCATCTCAGAGTCATACAAGATGAAATTGTTTTGGAGAAGCCGATTTTTTCGTTAGATGTTGGAGGAGTTGAGGGAGGATTGCTAGGTATAGCCTTAGATCCAAATTATCAAGAAAATCATTTTATCTATCTTTACTATACGTACAATGATTTTCTTTCTACTAAAAATAAAGTTGTTCGATATGTTGAATCTAATCTAACACTGACAGAAGACAAAGTCCTGATTGACAATATTCCTGGAGGACCATTCCATGATGGAGGAAGGATACAGTTTGGTCCTGATGGTAAGCTGTACATAACAACAGGCGACGCAGGTAATGCGGATTTAGCACAGGATAAGAATTCAGTGGCCGGCAAAATCCTTAGAATTAATTCAGACGGATCAATACCTGAGGATAATCCATTTCCTAGTTCATCGGTTTATTCCTACGGACACAGAAATCCTCAAGGAATTGATTGGGATGAGTTTGGAAACCTTGTTGCCACTGAACATGGTCCATCAGGATGGCGCGGGGTGGCACATGATGAGATTAACCTAATCGTGCCTGGAGGAAACTATGGTTGGCCAGATATTATAGGGTCAGAAACTTTTGAGGGTAAGATTTCTCCTATTTTGCATACTGGTGATGATACCTGGGCCCCATCTGGTTCTGAGTTTTATGATGGAGATAAAATCCCACAATGGACTGGAAAATATTTTGTAGCTACACTACGTGGAAACCATTTGCATCTGATTGACTTTGATTTAGAAAAAAATACTGTGTTGTCTGACGAAAAAATATTTTCAGGAGAATTTGGACGACTAAGAGATGTCAGTACAGGGCCTGACGGATTCCTTTATGTTTTGACCAGCAATCAAGACGGTAGAGGGGAGCCAAAGAGTAATGATGATAAAATTCTCCGTATTGCACCACTAAGTGAAATCAATAATTTTGAGGATTGCGTAAAGGCAGGATATCCCGTAATGGAGTCATATCCAGGAAAGTGCAGAGCAAATGATCAAACCTTCGTCGAAGAAATTGAAAATGAAAAACAAAAGATACCAGAGTGGGTAAGAAATATCTTTGTGTGGTATGGAGAAAGTCAAGTATCAGAAAATGAGCTTCTTAATGCCATCAAATTCTTAGTCCAACAGAAAATAATTCAACTGGATTAAGTTTTAAATTATAAAGTCCAAACCTGCACCGAAATAATACCCTGCAAGGATTGTTCCAGCAGACCAAATCAATGAACCCGCAAAAGTGTACAAGACAAATTTTGGGATCTTCATCTCAAGTAATCCTGCGGGGACTGAAATCATTTCTCTCATTACTGGAACCATTCGTCCTAGGAATACTGCCTTGTCACCATATTTTTCAAACCAAATCTCCACTCGCTCCAATTTTTTTTCAGATATTTTGACATATCTAAGATAACGCAACAAAATCACTCTTCCTAGTTTTAGGGCAATCAAGTAAATTCCGGTAGTTCCAAGCGTTGCCCCAAGAGCTCCCAGAATTATCATCGGGATTACTTCGATTAGAGATAGTCCTGCCTGAGAGGCAAGGAATCCGGCTGTGGGGAAAACTGCAAGGGTAGGAATAGGAGGAACTATTGTTTCCAGAAGGGCTGCCAAAAACACTCCTTCATAGAGGTGGCCTGTAAGAAAATCAGTAATCCATACTGCAAACGAATCAAAAGGTTCCAACAGAATCTCAAAGGAGGTCCTCACTAAATTACTTTACAAGATAAAATTGGATATTTTCACTCATCAAGTTTTTTTAGATATTTAAAAAAAGACCGTCCATTAAATTCAACGTAGTCTTCAATGGGATTAATTGTCATAGATGAAAAATACTTGTCATATACTGTTTGTCTTTCATGTTTTAATGGAGGAGAGCAGAAACACATTTCAGACCATTGGATTATACCAGGTTCTGTAATTTTTGCCCTCTTCATGGAGTTTAGAATTTCTAATCCGTCTGGTTTTTGATTTTCAATTGTTCCATCAGTAAGCTTTTGAAAGAACTCTTTCATCATGTCAGAAACAAATTTGGCTTTGATTGAATAAATCATTATTTTTACAACATGTTATTGATACTTTAGTTTTCTAGAAAGACTATTTGGCAATATAGTAATAGTTAATCGGATCATGTGGTAGTTGTTTTACATCGACTTTTGAGAATCCAGCATCGTTTAGCATTTCTGTTGCTTTTTCTTTTCCCCACATGGCACCTAATCCATGACCATCAAGGGCCAAGGATACTGTCATGCAGTGAAGACATGATACCGTATACAAAAATGGGCCCAAGGGATGTGTTTTGTTATTTTCAAGTTGTGATGATGATCCGATATCTTGCATTAAAAATACCCCATGCTCTTTAACAGCCCCTCGAATGTTTTGTAGAACTTTTGCAGGAGCTGCCTGATCATGTATCGCATCAAAAGCAGTAACCAGATCGAATTTTTCGCCTTCAGGAAAATGCTCTACATCCTGAACTTGAAATGACGTATTTTTGTTTCCGAGTTTTTCAGATTCGCTGGTTGCATAATCAATTGCTTCTTTTGAAAAATCGTATCCTGTAAACCGTGAGTTAGGGAAATTTTTTGCCATTAAATTAAGAGCCCGTCCGCTACCACATCCAACATCAAGCACACTGATTCCTTTTTTGAGATCTTCCACTAGTCCTGGGACAAGAGGAAGGATGCTGTTTACGAGTGCAGGAAGGACTGTTTGACTGCTTTCTTCTGCCATCACAGCATGAAACCTGTGATATGACTCGTATGGAACACCTCCACCTTTCTCAAAGCACTTTACAATTTCATCTTCTACGTATGCCAAGGCAGGAATCCACTGCATGGAGGAGGCAAAATTGTAACTACCGTCTCTGCTTAGAAATTTTGCCTTTTCCTCAGATAGAGAGTATGTTTTGTTTGAAGGGTCATAGTCTACAATTTTTCCAGTTACCATCGCTCCAAGCCATTCTCTGACGTATCTTTCATTGAGGTTTGATTTTTCGGCTAGCTGTTGTGATGTCATAGATGTGCAATCATACATGGAATCAAACAGTTTTGTTCTGTGTCCAACAGAAAGCATTAATGCTGTTGCTGCTTTGTTCATCACATCCAGCATATATTCTTCGAAGTTTTCCATTTTTTGTCTCCTTTAATTTAAAAATATTTTATGAATGCTTTCTTTTGTAATGTGTAGTTTGTAAATATCATCATTCTTAACAAGAAAAATTCTGTCATGCATTAAAAATAATTCTATCATGTCAGTAATATCTGAATTCATCAAGTCGCTTGCCTTGTATGGACAAAACATCAAACCAGGTAATCTTGATTCATCATATGTTTTTTCAAGTTCCATTGCATGATCAAATGAGTTTTGTGCAACATCAGTAATTACAAAGTCAACACAGCAAAGTGGTTTTTTATCAGATTTTTTTAAAATGTTTCCTATTACCTGACCACAATATTTGGAACCGCCTACTCCGTGTGGTTTGTATGGTTTTACCGTTCCATTAAACCAATTTAGTTTTGACAAAACTTTTTCTGTGTGATGTTTTGGTGGCGCTGCAAATGATTTGAACCACTCATTTTCATTTGCCATTCTATCAAGTGATTTTAAGAAATTATTCATTGATTTTTCATCAGCATAAATCAGTAAATCATGAATATGCGGAACGTGAGTTTTCTTGTTAAGCCACTGATCTACGGCATCTTTTACAATAGAGTTTATTGATACTCCCATCTGATCTGCTTTTTTGGACA
>JBMSGE010000024.1:0-15526 GCA_049414205.1 Nitrosopumilaceae archaeon | reverse complement strand
GAGTAGAATACAGTCCAAACAGACCGGACTATTCCACTGATTTTGGAATCTCTTTAGGCCTTCAGGGATTATTGGGAATAAAAACTGGTTCAATCAAACTAAAAATAAAAAAATCCAAGAATTACAAAATTAACGTAAAATCTAACGTTTCAAAGATCAGACCTTTTGTTACGGGTATAGTTGCAAAAAATGGAAAAATTGATGATAAGATAATCAAGCAATTCATGGCAATGCAAGAAGATCTTCATTTTGGAATTGGAAGAAAAAGAAAAAAATCCTCAATAGGAATTCATGATTTAGACAAAATTTGCTTTCCCTTAACATACACCACAACTGACCGAAATTACAAATTCATTCCTCTAAACTCTAAAACAGAACAAAAAATTTCTGAAATTTTAAAAAATACTGAGATTGGACAAGACTATGGTTATGTTTTGGGCAATTCATCACAGGTTCCAATCATTGTGGATTCAAATGAAGATACAGTTTCTTTTCCACCAATAATTAATGCAGAAAAAACAACTGTAACTACTAAAACAAAAAACCTATTCGTTGAGGTGACTGGAATTAACAAAGAAGATGCTGAAGATATGCTATCTGTAGTTGCCACCATTCTTCAAGCTGCAGGATTTACTTTAGAGTCGGTAAATATCACTGGTGCAAAAAATAACACGCCCAAACTTGAGCACAGAACACTATCTGTTAGTCCTTCTTTGATAAATGACTCTTTGGGATTAACCTTGAGCAACTCCGTGATAGTCTCTTCTTTGAAAAAATCTAGATTAGATGCTTCAATGAGCGGAAAAAACATTTCATGTAAAATCCCTCCATATCGATTCGATATATTCGGACCAATGGACTTGGTAGAAGAAGTCGCATTAGGGTATGGTGTTGAAAAATTAACTCCTCAATTATCTCCATCTGAAACTTTGGGAGTGGTTCATCCCATATCTTCGAAATTAAAATCACTGAGTTTGACAATGGTTGGTTTGGGATATCTTGAAGCACTCAATTCTAGCCTAACAAGTAAGAGAATTCTTTTTGAAATGACAAATAGAGAACCTACTAACCCTATCTCTGTTCTTGATTCAAAAAGTCAGGAACATACGATTTTGAGGGATTCTATCCTTCCAGCACTATTAGAAAATCTATCACGTAACATTCATTCGCAATACCCTCAAAAATTATTTGAGACTGGAACAGTATTTTTTAAAAACAATCCAATTGATGAAAAAACCAACTTGGCTGCCGTATGGGCAAACCAGGATTCTAATTTCAGTGAGATGAAATCAATTCTACAAGCTGCACTCAAAACAGGTTTTGATTTACAAATTGAAACCAAAACTACCACTCATGAAACATTTGAGAAAGGAAGAACTGCTTCGATTTTAGTTAACGGAAAAACAGTTGGAGTGATAGGCGAGATTAATTCTAAAACTATAGAAAATTATAAAATCCGTGTACCTGTTGCAGGTTTTGAAATTAGTCTATCTGGATTAATATTTGACTAAATCTATTCTATAACGCCCAAAGAGCAGGCATACAGACGGATTAGGATGATGCGATCGTAACGATACCAATGATTTCTAATTCACCCAGGTATGCTACATGTAGGGCAGCCCCGGTTTCAGAACCCAAGGAGGTTTTGGCTAAATACCAATGATCTTGTGCGAGTCAGAACCGGGGAACATTTGAATATTCAAAATAATGAATTCTTTTCTGATTGGAATGGTAAATTATTGGCTGGCAAAACAAGAACCAAGCGGACCAAGAGGATATAATTTTGAAAATCTTAAAAAAGACAAAAAAACTGTTTGGGATGGAGTACACAACAACCTTGCGCTAAAACACATGAAAAACATGGACAAAGGTGATCAAGTATTATTCTATCATACGGGTACGGAACGACAAGCAGTTGGAATAATGGAAATTATATCAAAACCATACCCTAATCCAAAAGAAGACAACGAACGATTCATCGTTGTAGATGTCAAATACAAAAAACCACTAAAGCGACCAGTTACTCTAGATGAAATGAAAAACCAAAAAAAATTCAAAGACTGGGAACTAATCAGAATATCTAGATTATCAGTAATGCCTGTACCAAAAGATATTTGGGAAACCATTCTCAAACTCTCACAAAATTAACCCTCTCAATCGCTTTATTGATATAGTCGATTTGTTTAATCTGAATCATGGCAACAGCTTATGTTTTAATAAACTGTGAACTAGGTTCTGAAGAGGCTATTATACAGCAATTAAAGGGTCTAGAAGGTGTAAAAGAAGTTCATGGAACTTTTGGTGCATATGATATACTGGCCAAGATCGAGTCCGACACCGTCGAGAAACTACGTGAAACAATTACTTGGAAAATCCGAAAAATTGAGAAGATTCGTTCAACACTAACCCTTATGGGTATAGAAGGCCAAACATAACACCCCTTTTTCTTATTATGATTTTACACTTTATTTTTGTAGTAAAAGAAGAAGATCGAGAAAAAAGACAACCTGAATATCAGTACATTCAACAAATGAGTCAATTTTTCAAAAAATGGATCAAAGAAAAATTTGGAAAAGATTATGAAATTCAATGCGATGAGCTAATAACAAAACCAAGAAGCATTTTACAAAAATTAGATACTCCCACTCTTATTCGTGATCACGAGCAAAGAGGAAAGGACGTTTATCATTTTTACCTTACTCACTTCAAACCAATCTGGACGGATTGTACTTGTGAAGGCTACCATTCAGAAAACTTTGGAATGGTTTGGTGGCAATCTCCCAAGGATCCACATGATCAATTATTTCTGGCAGAAAAAAACTGCACAACTGTATCTCATGAAATAGCACATGAAATGCTAAGGCAACTAAATCATAAAAGATTCATAGAAGACGTTCATGATGTTTGGACAAAACATTTGTTTTCAAATTTATTTTTTGAACAATATGGGATGGATTTTAAAAAAACTGATGGCAAACCAATGTTTCTAACAATAGACACTTCAAATCTTGCAAAAGAGTAGAGAAGAAATATTAAAAATTCTTTAACATTTGGTTACTGAATAAATATTATTTTCAAAGTTGGCAGTTTTGAAATCAAGTTTGTTTTCAGGATCTTTTGTTCTACCTTTGTTCAAATTTTCTAATTCTACTAATGCATCTCCCTTAAAGCCCACTGAGGAACCATAGATTGCATCAGTAAGCATTGTTCCATGATCACCTTTTTTGATGTCATCTACCATTTCATAAAATCTAGTGGTCTCTTTTTTGCTAACTGGATTTCCAGTTGCTTTGTTGTAAGCCACAGAAATGTACATTCCATTGTTTTTTACGGCCACTGGAATTTTGTGATTCTTTCCACTGGCACCTGGAATAGTTTCATTTACTATAACTTCGCATTTATGATACATGCTTGATACATATGCAAAGAATCTATACTGTGCATATTTTCCTGCATCATCTTCTTCACAATCTACAAAGACTTTGTGTAACAACTCTAAGGCTTGATCGTTCATACTTTGTAGTCTATCATCAATCCTTCCTCTTTCTAGAAGGTCTGATTTGCATTCTTTTGCAACAAGTTCTAAAATGAAATCAGGTAAATTGTAATTTTTTAGAGCAGCAACAAAAGCTCCTGCTTGTGACATGCCAAATTTTGGAAAACCTTTATTGACCATTCAAACATCCTCTCCTAATTCTAATAACTCCAATAATCAATTATAGAACTGCTTTTGGCTTATAATTGTTAAGAAAAAATCGTGCCTATTTGAATAATTTTTTGTAAAAATTGAATTAAGAATAAATTCAGGACACTTTCAATATTTGTGTGGAAATCGACAGCACCCCTGAATTAGTATCTCGTGTTTATAGTAAATTAAAAGAAAACATTGAAAAATATCGTAATGTAGTTGGCAGACCCTTAACATTAACTGAAAAAATCTTAGCAGGACATTTTCAAGATATTCCAGAACAAAATCTTGATGGTGGAAAAAACTATGTTTTTCTTAGACCTGACAGAGTAGCTTTACAAGATGTAACTGGACAAATGGTAATGCTTCAGTTTATGCAAGCAGGACTTGATCAGACATCCTTACCAACAACTGTTCACTGTGATCATCTCATCAGAGCTAAAGTGGAAGGTGACATTGACATGAAAGTTTCATTGGATGAAAACGACGAGGTCTTCAAATTTTTACAATCTGCCGCTGCAAAGTATGGCTGTGGTTTTTGGAAACCAGGAGCTGGAATCATCCATCAAGTAGTACTTGAAAATTACGCATTTCCTGGAGGGTTGATGATTGGAACTGATTCTCACACACCAAATGCAGGTGGTTTAGGTATGATTGCAGTTGGAGTTGGAGGACTAGATGCCGCAGAAACAATGGCTGGCATGCCTTGGGAATTACTTTACCCTAAACGCATAGGAGTAAAACTTACCGGGGAACTAAACGGGTGGACAGCTCCTAAAGACATTATTCTAAAAGTAGCAGAAGAACTAACTGTTTCAGGCGGAACTAACTCCATTGTAGAATACTTTGGCCCTGGAACATCATCTATTAGTTGTACTGGAAAAGCCACAATTACCAACATGGGCGCAGAAGTTGGAGCAACATGTTCAATATTTCCATATGATGAACGCATGGAGACTTATCTAAAATATACAAATCGTGAAAAAATTGCAGAACTTGCAAATCAAAATAAAGAAATCTTAATTGCAGATCCTGAAATTGAACAAAACCCCGAAAAATATTTCGACAAAATAATTGAAATCAATCTTTCTACATTAGAGCCACACATTGTTGGTCCTCACACTCCAGATTTGGCGCGAAAAATTTCTGATTTATCTGAGGATGTACAATCACAGGATTATGTAGATCCAATCTCTGTTGCTTTGATTGGTAGTTGCACAAATTCTTCATACGAAGATATGTCTAGAGCTGCAAGTCTAGCAGAGCAAGCAAAAGCAAAAGGAATCAAATCCAAAATTCCGTTACTGGTAACCCCTGGTTCGGAGCAAATTCGAGGAACAATCGAGCGAGATGGACAAATGGATTCACTAAAGGACATAGGAGCAACAGTTCTTGCAAATGCATGTGGTCCATGTATTGGTCAATGGAGTAGACCTGAATTAGATGATGATGATAAAAATACAATTGTTACAACCTTTAACAGAAATTTCCCTGGAAGAAACGATGGTCATCGCAACACACTAAACTTTATCGGCAGTCCAGAAATGATTATCGCCCTAGCCTTGGGAGGAAAATTATCATTTAATCCTATGAAAGATGAATTAACTGCAGCTGATGGAACAAAATTCAAACTTGAGCCTCCAAAACCTGCACCCGAAGTTCCTAAAGAGGGATTTAAGAGACCTGATGGAATTTTTGTAGCTCCTCCAGAAAAATCTGATAATCTTGAGGTAATCATTGATCAAAACAGCAAACGCCTTCAACGTTTAGAACCATTTACAAAATGGGATGGAAATGACTTTGAGGACGTACCAGTTTTAGTTAAAGCAAAAGGAAAATGCACAACTGATCATATTTCTCCTGCAGGTGCATGGCTTTCTCTGCGAGGTCATCTAGATAACCTCAGTGATAACATGTTGTTGGGTGCAGTAAATTCCGCAAATGATGAAGTCGGAAAAGGAAAAAACATTCTAAATGGCCAGATAGAGTCTTTCTCCCAAATAGCCAGACAATACAAGGAGAAAGGAATGCGTTGGGTAATCGTGGGTGATAACAACTACGGTGAAGGAAGCAGTAGAGAACATGCAGCAATGACTCCTAGACACTTAGGATGTGCTGCAGTAATTACAAAGAGTCTTGCAAGAATTCATGAAACTAATCTGAAAAAACAAGGAATCTTGGCATTGACATTTAGCAATCCTGATGATTATGACAAAATTCAAGAAGATGACAAAATCAGTCTTTTGGAATTAAACAACCTAGCACCACAAAAACAGGTAACATGCATGATTACACACAAAGATGGAAACAAAGAGAAAATTTTGCTTAATCATTCGTATAACGCAGCTCAGATTGAATGGTTCAAGGCAGGCTCTGCTCTTAACGTTCTGAGAAATAAACAACAATAAAAAATCTAACGTGGAACCAAACGAAATTGAATTTTATGCCTAATCGGGTTCATGCTCTAAATTTTTGCGATAAACGTTTGATTTTTTCTGAAAATATGTAGCAATTCAAATCCTAATCCGTCTATTTTTGTACTTTCTTTTTTTAGAAGTTGTTTTTTCTATTGTGCAACTCATAAATGTAGTAGAAATTATCTACCTTCGTGGCAGGATACTTGGGCGATAAGGACACAATGTTAGTGCATCACCTAGCTAACATGAAACAAGAATGCAGCATTTACAACATCAAAACTGGGAATAGAGAATATTTCACCCCAGATTCTCTAGATGTAGCAAAGGAAAAAGGTTTCAGACCTTGTCAAAATTGCAATTAGTTTCAACTTTTGCTAAATTGTTCTCTGATTTGAATAAAATAAAAAAAGAAAAAAATGGAAAATAGAATTATCCAGTAAAGTCTCTTTCATTATTCTGGCTACAATTGTTTTGAAAGAGGTTGTTAGTCAATTATTGTTTTTTTCCTTTTGATCTGGTAGTGGTCTTCTTTGCAGTGACTTTTCTGGCAACAGTTCGTTTAACCGTTCTTTTTGCCGTTCTTTTTACACTGCTCTTTTTAGGTGCAGTATTGGCAGCACGTTTTTTTGCTGCTGCCTTTCGTTTCCTTGTTGCAGCAGCTTTTTCAGCGGCCTCTGCTTTTAGCTTTGCATTTCGCTTTCTAGTTCTAGCTGCTTTTGTTGCAGCTGCACTTCTTTGAGCTTTGGTTTGTGCCATGTTAAATTCCAAGAAAGAAACTAGGTCTTATAGAGGAGAAGTTAACAGTTTTTACTCAAAAGAGTAGCAGTGGGATTACTTTTTTTTCAGAACAGTTTTTCTACTGGTTTCAATCTAGAGTAGTGTTGAAAGTAGCTATAGTGTATAACAAAAAAACTGTTGAGGAAAATGATGTCATCAACGTTTTTGGAATGATGACAAAAGAACACTATAATGCAAAAACTGTCGAGAAAGTTGCCAAAGCCCTTGAGAAAGGTGGTCACTCTGTCAAGGTAATTGAGGGAGGCATGAACTTTATCGATGAAATGAAAGACTTTATGCCCAAAGTAGTGGCAGGTGAAAGACCTGGAATGGTCTTTAACATGGCATATGGGATTCAAGGTCAAAATCGATACACCCATGTTCCTGCAATGCTTGAAATGCTTGGAATCCCCTATGTGGGTTCTGGACCTGAGGCACATGCAGTAGTCCAAGACAAGGTAATGACAAAGATAGTATTGCAAAAAAATAACATCCCTACACCCGGATTCTGGGTTTTTTCTACGCCTGAAGATACCTTTGATGATTTAGTTTTTCCAGTTATTGTCAAACCAAAAATGGAATCAACATCAATGGGAATGAAAGTTGTTGATAATTGGCCTGATCTTAAAGATGCAGTTGCAGAACAAATGAAAAAATACTCTCAGGATATTTTAGTTGAGCAGTTTATTCCCGGACGAGAATTTGCAGTCGGTATTTTAGGAAATGGATCTCAGACTGAAGTATTACCAATTGTTGAAATTGATTTACAAGGCAATCCAAACAAAATACAAACAATCTCCGACAAAAAGAAAACACCTCTTGATAAGATTTGTCCTGCAAAACTAACAGAAAATCAAGAAGCTGAAATTAAGAAAATTAGTCTTGATTCATTCAAAAAGTTAGGGATAAATGATTTTGCTCGTGTAGATTTTAGAATGGATAAGGATGGCAATGTATACATTTTAGAATTAAATTCCATGGCAAGTTTGGGTGTAACTGGTTCATTTGTCCATGCAGCAAAAACTGCTGGATATACATATGATTCTCTAATTAACAAAATTTTTGATGTTTCTGCCATGAGGTATTTTGGTGAATCTTACCTTCACCCACATGAAGCATCATCAGAAACTATCGAATCCCAACCATTAAGATCAGTCATTAGAAGCCATCTGAGAAGTCATCTTATCTCAAATGAAAGATTATTGGAACAACTTGTCAATAATAATTCAAGTGTTCATAACATTGATAATGTAAACCGATTAGCTCACACAATCATTAAGCGATTAGAAAATTTGGGATTCCATTCTCAGGATTATCATGAATTTGATGTAGGAAATATGGTATATCTGAAGAATCATGATTCTGAGACAAATGACGTTTTACTGTTGAGCCATCTTGATACATGGTATGAAAATAGAGATTTTACCCCATTTTACAAAGTAGGAAACAAGCTTTACGGCTCTGGAATTGCTGAGAGCAAGGGCGGTATTTTAGTCATGATTTCGGCCTTACAGGCTCTAAGATTTGCAAGAAAACTTAGAAAAATCAAATGTGGAATATTATTAATTTCAGATGATTCTCTCGGAGGACGTTATAGCAAAAAACTTGTTCATGATATTTCAAAGATTTCAAATTACATAATGGATCTAAAATGGAGTTCAAAGGATGGAGGAATTGCTACATCATGTTCTGGTGTTACTAGATACCATATTGATATGGTTCATGTGAGAAGCCCAAAGGAAACCATCAAGGAAGTAATACCTGATATGTGCAGTAAAGTGGTTTCATGGAAAAAAATTTCTCATGGTACAAGTGATGCGAGAATTACAATATCTGATTTTTCTGCTCAGACTTCATATGGACGAGCTCCTGATTATGGAAAACTTTCTCTGGAATCAAGATACGTCAGTGTTGATCAAGGAAAAATTTTTGATTCAGAAATACGAAGAATTGCAAAAAAGAAACTTTCTACAAATCTTGATGTACATGTAGTAAAACAAGTTACAAGAGAACCATTAGAAAAAACAGAAAAAATTGAACAATTTTTTGAGGTAATTCAAAAATTAGCAAAATCATCGGAGATTAAAGTAAAATCAGAACATCGATTTGCACCATCTAGCTTGTGTGAGGTTCCAGGAAACAAACCCATGATAGGTTCAATGGGGCCCATTGGAAGTGATCATCGAACACCAAACGAGCATATTTTCCGTGACAGCCTTGTTGATAGAGGGATTCTCTTAGCTCTTACAATCAACAAATGTTCTAGTCTTTCCAAAGAGGAAAAGCAATGAACATCTCAACAATAGAAAATTCCTTTACAACTACACAAGACAAGAAATGTTCTATTGCAAAAAATGGCATGGTGTCAAGTGCATTTCCTGAAGCCACAAAAGCAGGAGTGGAGATGCTCAAAAAAGGAGGAAATGCAGTTGATGCTGCATGTGCCACTGCACTTGCACTAGGCGTATGTGAGCCTCAGGCATCAGGTATTGGGGGACAATCTTTGGCCATTTTGCATCTTGATGGAAAAACTATAGCAGTTGATGGCTCAAGCAGAGCTCCTTCTTTGGCACACAATACATTTTTTGAAAAACATTCGCGCCGATTCATTGGATACAAGGCAACCACAGTTCCAAGCACATTGGCAACCCTAGGATACCTAAATGAAAGATATGGTAGACTTGAATGGGCAACCATTGCAAAGCCATCAATACGTATTGCAAAACGTGGTTACAGAATTACCAAACTGCAACATGATATGCAAGAAGCAAACTTGAAAAAATTTTTCAAAGTAAAATCAAAATCGGGAGCTAAATACTTTCTAAAAGATGGTGAAGTTCCATATGATGTAGGTGATCTTTTTGTACAAGATGATCTAGCTGAAACACTTCATCATATTGCAAAGTATGGATATTATTCATTCTATCAGGGAATGATTGCAAAATTAATTGATAAGGACATGAAAATAAACAAAGGATTTCTCCGAAAAGAAGATCTTGCATTTATCCCCGAACCAATTGAAAGAAAGCCAATTAGCAGGAGGTATCGAGGAATCAGAGTATACACGATGCCACCTCCAACAGCTGGGGATACTATGCTTTTAGTCCTTATGATGCTTGCAAACATGAAAAAATCTTTTCTAAGAAAACGAACTCCAAACTCTTATCATTTTGTTGCAGAAACTTTTCGCAAAGCCTTACTTTACAGAACTCAACGAAAATTTAATCCAAGAACATATCATCAAATTGATGAGAAGACTCATCTCAGTAGAAATTTTGCAAAAAATCTATCTGAATCAATAAGAGACTCTATTGATCCTGACTTACCTCTAAAAGAATCACCAGATATTGAAGATACCACTCACCTTTCTGTTATGGATAAGGAGGGAAATGCTGTTGGAATCACACAATCTATTGAGTTAGTTTATGGTTCAAAGGCAGCAGCTGATGGGCTTGGATTTATGTATAATAATTACATGTCTGCCTTTGAGTTTGAAAATCCAAGCCATCCATTTTATCTACGACCTAATTCGATTCCTTGGACTTCGGTTTCCCCTTCGATAATTTTCTATAATCATGAACCTTGGATGGTATTAGGAAGCCCTGGAAGTTCTCGAATATTCTCAGTTGTGAGTCATTTTATCTCGAGGGTAATTGATGGAGATAATTCAATCGATACGGCAATGGAAAGACCAAGACTTCATTGTTCTCTGGATGGAAAGATTAGTCTTGAGGCTGATGATTCAGGGATCAAAATTATCAAACATCTCAAAAAGATGGGATACAAAATTGACATTAGAGAACGATACTCCTTTTTCCTAGGGGCAATCCACGCTGTACTAAAACGGCAAACCGGAGATGGATTCCAAGGAGTTGCAGAAGTCAGACGTGATGGGACAGCAGAGGGATTGAATTGAAAAAGTTACCTTTTTTGTTATCAATTCCACATGGGGGAACTCAAAGACCTCCTGAACTTGACAGCCATTTGTCTATCACTGACAAAGATTTGTTTGATGATTCTGATCCTTTTGTAATTGAAATTTATGATTTAGGTGACAAAGTAGAACGTGTGGTTAAGACAAACATTGCAAGAGCATTTGTTGATCTAAACAGGTCATTACAAGATCTTCCTCCCCAAAATCCTGATGGGTTAATAAAAAGTACAACATGTTATGAAAAACCCATCTACAAAAAAGGAAGTGAACCAAATGAATCGTTGACAAGTGTGTTAATTGAGATGTATTACAAGCCCTATCATAGGTCTATTCAAAAAAGCATTCATGAACTTGATTTGCAACTTTGTCTAGATTGTCATTCGATGGCATCTGTTGCACCTAATATCTCCCCTGATGGAAATCAAAAAAAGAGACCAATGTTTTGCCTATCCAACCAAGACGGAAAAACATCATCAAATGAATTGATTGAGCTACTAGCCTTTTGCATATCAGAGTCATTTGAGATTGACAGGAATGAAATATCGTTAAATGATCCTTTTCATGGAGGACACATTACCAAAACGTATGGAAACAATCCTGTTCCTTGGATTCAAGTTGAGATGAATAGAGATTTGTATTTAGCAGAGGAATGGTTTGATGGAAATTCTTTGTCAATAGATTCTTCTCGTCTTCGGAAGTTAAACGAGCAGTTTGAAAATTGTTTAAATCTATGCTATTCAAGAATGAGCAGAAACGGAATGGAAAACTTTTGAATGTAAAATGTAAAAATTGTGGAAAAGATTTTGAACTATTTGTAAGTGAGTTTTGTTGCAAGGAGTGTTCAGAAGCCTATTTTATGAGTTAGAACGGGTTTGAAACTAATTTTTTTGAGAATAATGATACTATCTACATCATATGATAAATTTTGATTAGATAATTTGCTAATTCATTACAAATCGAACACGCGAACAAATCGGAAACGTGGGGCCGACCGGAATCGAACCGGCGACCTACGGGTCACTACAGCTCCAAACTTACATCATCCGTGAGTCAGTTTAGCTTAGTTTACCTCTGGAGCCCTTAGCGGTGATCTTTGTAGATACTGTCGCCCTACCAGGCTAGGCTACGACCCCACAAGAAGAACATAAACAGACTTGAATTTTAAGTTACTTTCACCAAGATTTATTTGCGATAAAACTGATTTTAGAATAGTAAAAAAAATCATGGTTAAACCAATTCTTTTAGTAGCAGGAGCAATTCCGGCAATTGTTGCACTGCTAATACTTGTTCCATTAATTACAAAACCAGACATTCCATTTTCTGCGGCAAACCCCAATGACACAATTGAAATTGAATACACAAAACATGAGTTATCAAAAATATCCTTTGGAATTACAGACAAAGTATCCTCCCAAAAAACTGAGATTCTCTTAATCAAAAACGATGGAGAGATGAAGTACTCTGTTATCAAAGAAGGCTACCCGCAACCTGAAATCGAATCTGAACTAAGTGATGAAAAACTCAAAAAACTAACTGCCCTAATCAAAGAAACTGGATTCATTGCAATCCCGTCAGAATCATTTCCTGTAATGGAGAATGTAACCCAATATCAGAAATCAAATGTAAAAGTGACTTTGAATGGAGAAATTAAACAAATTCATTGGCCGCAACAAAACGCTACGGAAAAATTCATTCCTCCAATAATCACCATGGTCGAATCTGAGTTAGATGAGATTTTACAACAGATTCGTGAATAGGTACAAATAGTCTCTGCAAAGAATTAGAATATGCTCCCATTAGCAGGTGAAAGACAAAATGCAAAAGGAATAGTTTCTGAGAAATCAGACTCTAACGAAATTTCTCGTGGAACATCTACTTTGAAACGAGGATTTGCTCACATGCTAAAAAATGGTGTAGTTATGGACGTCACTACAGTTGAGCAGGCACAGATTGCAGAAGAAGCAGGTGCCGTATCAGTTATGGTTTTAGACAAACTACCTTCTGATGTCCGAAAAGCAGGAGGTGTTGCAAGAACCGCAAGTATTAGAATTATTCAAGACATTATGGATTCAGTTACAATACCTGTAATGGCAAAATGTAGAATAGGACATGTTTACGAAGCCAAAGTTTTAGGTGAAACCGATGTTGATATGATTGACGAGTCTGAAGTTTTGACTCCAGCAGATGAGTATCATCACATCTGGAAATGGGACTTTACAACTCCGTTTGTTAACGGCGCAAGGTCTTTGGCTGAAGCCTTACGTAGAATTGAAGAAGGTGCTGCAATGATTAGAACAAAAGGAGAACCTGGTACAGGAAATGTAGCAGAAGCTATCACTCACATAAAAAAAGTCAATGATGAATTACGAACTATAAAATCAATTTATGATTCAGGAGATAATCAGGATCTTGTCAGAATGGCAAGAGAATTCAAAGTATCTTATGATATTGTCGAGGAGACTGCAAGACTAGGAAGATTACCTGTTGTTAATTTTGCAGCAGGAGGAATTGCAACTCCAGCAGATGCTGCATATTTGATGTCACTTGGATGTGATGGAATATTTGTAGGATCTGGAATTTTCAACGCAAATGATGCAGCCGAGCGAGCAAGAGCAATTGTCTTGGCAACTACTTTCTGGAATGAATCAGAAAAAGTAAAAGAAGCTCAAAAAATGATTGATGAAAGGCAATCCATGTTGGGCCTTGATGTTAAAACTTTGGAATTAAGAATGCAAGACCGTGGGGGTTCATCTTGAGTCTAAATGTAGGCGTATTGGCTATCCAGGGAGACGTACAAGAAAACCTTCTTGCAACCAAAAAAGCCCTTGATGAGCTAAACATAGATGGAAACGTAGTTGATGTAAAAACAGCACAAGACGTTGAAGGGCTAGATGGATTGATAATACCTGGAGGAGAGAGCACCACAATTGGCCAGCTTTCATTGGTAAACAGCTCCCTTAAGGTTATGAAAGAAAAAATTGAAAAGGGAATGCCTGTTCTGGGTATTTGCGCAGGAATGATTTTGCTTTCAAAAACTGCAGATGATAGAGTAGTCGGAAAAACAAATCAGCCTCTTTTGGATTTGCTTGATGTTAAACTAGAAAGAAACTCCTTTGGAAGACAACGCGAGTCCTTTGAGGCAGACGTTTCAATGGATTCTATTAAAATTCCAAAATTCAGAGGTGTTTTTATTCGGGCACCATCCGTTTCAGACGCTGGCTCAGACGTCGAGGTATTAGCAAAATTCAATGAAAAAATAGTTGCAATCAAAAAAGGCAACATAATTGGAACAGCATTTCATCCAGAACTAACTCCAGATGTTGCATTACACAAATATTTTGTAAACCTAGTTAAAGAATCAAAAAACTAATTCTAGTCTTCTAAATTATGCATTGACTTTAGATCTTTTTTGAATGGCTCTAGATTTTCCGGAATAGGGTAAGAAAATGAATCCTTCAATGATAAACCCTTGGCTTTCTTTTCATTCCACACCTTGGAATTAAACTCTGCAATCTCATCTGTTAACTTACTTTCTGGATACTTATCTTCAACTTGCACTTGGTGTTCTTTGTGAATACTTTGTTGTGAATACAAAGTTCTCCATAAATGATCTGTGATAAATGGTGTAATCGGTGCTAATAATTTCAGAACAGTCGACAATACTTTATGCAATGTAAAAATTGCACCATTTCTTTCTTCATCTGAAAATCCAATTCCGTATGCTCTTGCCTTTACCATCTCTATGTAGTGAGCTGCAAAGACATTCCATGTGAATTCTCTGATTGCAATTGCCGGAACAAAAAAGTTGTATTCATCATATCCTTTCTTGCAATCTTTTACCAATTTGTTTAGCTCTGATAGTATCCACTCATCAGTTTGGGTAGGTTTTCCTGAATCAATTACTGGGAAACTGGACAAAAATCTGGAGACATTCCATAGTTTGCTTAGGAATTTCTTTGTGGATTCTATTTTTTGCTCATTGCATCTAAAGTCATAACCGTGATTAATCTCACTGGCACTCCAAAACCTAAAGGTATCTGCTCCTAACTTTTCAATTACTGGCAAGGGGTCAATTGCGTTACCTTTGCTTTTACTCATCTTCATGCCTTTTTCATCAAGACCATAGCCCATTACCCAGGCTTCTGACCATGGTTTTGAGCCTGTAAGCTGCTCACATCTGAGAAGTGTATAGTATAACCAGGTTCTCACAATATCTTTGGCCTGAGGCCTGATTGTTGTGGGATATACTTTGTTGAAAAATTCCTGGTCTCTGTTATACTTTGAAACAAAAAGTGGAGATACGCTAGAATCCATCCATGTATCAAAGGTCCTCTCTTCACCAACAAATTCTGCAGATTCACATTTGGTACATTTTTCAATTGGACACTTGTCTGACCAAGGCTTGTAATATTTCCCTGGTTCTGGGACGTGGGGTTCAGAACAACTCTTGCAGTACCAAATTGGAATCTCAGTACCATAGTATCTTCTTCTAGAAATTGGCCAATCAATATTAATTGATTCTAGCCAATTCATTAGAATTTGTTTATGCATAGAAGGATGGAAAGTAATTTCTTGGCCTAATTTTTTTATCTTCTCAACTGACTCTTTTTGTTTTAGGTAATATTCTTCCATAGGAATAATCTCAATTGGAATTTTACTTCTCTCTGAAACTGGAGTTCTGTGAACAATGTCTTCTGTTTTTTCTAGGAA
>JBMSGE010000023.1:0-15612 GCA_049414205.1 Nitrosopumilaceae archaeon | reverse complement strand
TTATGATTTATTTTGGAAATGCAGTTCTAAAACCATTTTTAGAAATATTTGAAGATCGTTTAACTGGAATTCTGTTAGTAGATGTGGTGGGAATTGGGGTTATCGTCTTTTTTGCATCAATTAACTGGTCTCTTTTAATCACACAAAGAAAGATTAAATTTGTAAAACCCAAATTATGGAGATTCTAAAATGGATGTTCTTGGATCTCTGCAAAATGAAATAAAATCCAAACTATCCAACGATTCAGCACATGACTTTGATCACATTATGAGAGTATACAAAAATGCACAAAAAATTAGCAAAAAAGAAAAAGCAAACACAAAACTTGTCTTAAGTGCCGTCCTTCTTCATGATATTGTCTCTTACCCTAAATCAGACAAACGCTCAAAATTATCTTCAATTAAAAGTGCAGAAGAATCTAAAAAAATACTAAAAAAATATAATTTTTCATTAGATGAAATTCAGGTAATCTCTGATGCTATACGAGATCATAGTTTTTCCCAAAATAAAACTCCACAAACAATTGAGGGAAAAATTCTTCAAGATGCCGATAGACTTGACGCAATTGGAGCTATAGGGATAGCCAGAGTATTTGCTGTTTCAGGCTCTGAGAAGAGACCCTTTTACAGTCAAAATGACCCATTTTGCCAAAAAAGGACGCCTGATGATCAAAGATGGGCACTGGATCATTTCTACAAAAAACTACTCCGTTTAGAATCCATGATGAACACAACATCAGGTAAAATTGAAGCAAAAAAGAGAACAAAGGTTTTGAAAGATTTTTTGTTGCAATTAAAAAAAGAATTGTGAAAATCCAAATTAGCACTTGGTTTGATGTTAGCACTAGCTAAAAGATCAATCCTTCCTTAAATGTGATAATTGATTTCTGTCCTTTATGGGTCAAATTTTTGAGGATGTCGAGTGATTTTGAAAGACATCTTTGAAACTATCATAGTTTTTGCAGTAATGACTGGGGTGCTATTGCCCGTTAGGTTACTTTTTGTGACATTCGTATCTGATGATTGGCTAGGATCTTTCGGAGTAATATCTGCAATTTCCATTGCTATTCTAGTGCTTGCAAAGAAGAAGAAACTTGGAGAATTTGGAAATATGTTCCAAAGACAAATTGAAAAATTACTAAAAGGCAAACGAAGAATTGTGGTTTATGTCGAAACCATCTTTGTACTGGTACTAATGGGAAGTATGATCCTTGCAATAAACCAAGGAAATTCTACATATGAACACATGCAAGATCAATTTTTTGTCACTCAAGAAATTGATAATCCTGAAAAAATAATGGAACAAACAAGTGAGTGGACCTCAAATGATTGGTTCTATGGATTTATTGCAGCACCTGTGGCCTTTGTTACTGCTTTTCCTCAAATGAGTGCAGTTATTGCATCAATAGATGGCGCGTTGGATGGTTGGTTGATGCATTTTTACACTGTAGGCTTTGTAGAGTATGCTGAATTCTTAGGCATACTAGTTGCTTATCGATTTGTCATAAAAACAAAATCAAAGGCTGCTGTAGTCCAGTAGAAATTATCCATAATCGACATATCTGTCATATCTTTTTTCGACTTCAGAGTTTCGACCCGAAAGTATTTTTTCATACTCTTCTTTTTTTCTACTCTCTACATATTTTTTCATGGCTGAAAAATTATCTTCTTCAGGATATACTCCAAAAATAGGCTCCATCATTTTGAAGTAATCTAACACCTTTTGTCTATATTCTTCTCTTGTTGGTTTTTTGATTTTGTTTAGTCTAAACCAAATTACTGCCCAGCTAGACCCTACAACATGTGGAAGTAAATCAAAGGCTCTCTCTATTTCAAATCTTTCATCGTTTCTCATGATTCTTGAAGAAACTTGGCTGCTGATTTTGCAAAATAAGTGACAATCATGTCTGCCCCTGCTCTTTTAATTGAATAAAGAATCTCTGATGTTATGTCATTTTCATTAATCCACCCTTGCTTTGCTGCTCCCTTTACTAATGCATACTCTCCTGAAACACTGTATGCTGCAACAGGAACATTAAATCGCCTTCTTGTTTCAGCAATCAAATCTAGATAAGATAAGGCCGGTTTGATCATTACAATATCTACTCCCTCATTAATGTCAGTTTCAACTTCCATCATTGCTTCTCTGGCATTAGTATATGGAACCTGGTAGGTTTTTCTATCTCCAAATTTGGGAGCACATTCGGCTGCATCTCTGAATGGTGAGTAAAACGAAGAACGATGTTTTGCAGAATGAGACATTATTGAAACATCCGTGTACCCTTCACTATCTAATGCCTTTCTTATTGCTGCAACTTGTCCGTCCATCATTGCAGATGGTGAAACAGTATCAACTCCTGCCTTTGCTTGGCTAACTGCAATTTTGGCAAGAGTTTCAATACTGGTATCGTTATCAATTTTATCTCCATGAATAATTCCGCAATGTCCTGTAGATGTGTATTGGCAAAGACAAACATCTGCCATAATTACAATTTTATCTCCAAAATTTGATCTTATCTGAGAAATCGCCTTTTGAACTATTCCGTTCTCATCAAATGCAGAACTTCCAGCATCATCTTTTCCTGTTGGAATTCCAAATAACATTATTGCTGGAATGTCTAAATCTGATATTGTTCCTACTTCGTCATTAAGATCATCTAATGGTAATCTCTCAATTTCAGACATTGATTCTACTTTCACTCTTGATTTCAGATCCTCTTGCACAAATACAGGACAAATCAAATCTCTTGGATTCAAATTAGTTTCCTGCACAAGTTCTCTCATTTTTGAGGTGGTTCTTAATCTACGTAGACGTCTTGTAGGAAATGACATATCAAAATTCATTCTGAGTAAAATATAATCCTAGTCTATTCTTGTTCGTTTTTGTAGTCAAATAGCTTACTTGCGGTTTCCAACAAATCTGGCTTTCCTTGCTCAGATGCCTTTCTGATATTATTCATAGGAGTCGACACTATGCTTTCTACTACTGCTTTAGTTAGTTCCTCAATAATTTTGATTTTTTTCTCATCTGTTTCATCAAGCATTGAAAGCGCTTTTTTCAGTTCTTTTTGACGTAGAGAATCTATGTTTTTGAACACATCTTTTACCAATGGTTCTGCATCTAATCTTTTCATTGAAGCCTCTAATACGGATACTTCTTCATTAATTATATTTTCAACTGTTTTTACCTTGTTTAATCTGGCTTTCATGTTTTTTTCGACCATTTCTGCTATTTGATCTAGATTCATCAGTTTTATCCCTCCAATAGTTGCTACTTTCTCATCAACAGTTCTTGGATTTGATAAGTCCAGAATCATCATTCCGTCTTTTCTCTTTTTTACTGCATCAGTAATCCTATCAAAAGTTACAAGAAAGTATGGAGCAGTCGTTGCTACAAACAAAACATCATAATTTTCAAATCCTGATAGGACATCTTCAAATCTTACTGCTTTTCCTCCCATTGTTTCACAAAATGCCTGGGATCTTTCTAAGGTCCTACTTGTAACTGCAAAGTCATATCCTCTTCTTTGAAGAGACTTTGCGACTAGTGTGGAAACTTCACCGGTTCCAATTAGTAGAATTTTTTTAAATTTTAATTCGTCAATATTTTCTTCTGCTAATTTTACTGCCATTGATCCAACTGATATTCCTCCCTGACTAATTCCACTGGAGTTTCTAATTCTTGTACCAATACGAATGGCTTTGTCAAACAAGGTGTTAAGATGCTGTCCTGATGCTTTGGTATTTCGTGCAGAAGTGATGGAATTTTTTATTTGACCTAGAATTTGCTCTTCACCTACAACCATAGAGTCTAGTCCTGAGGTAAGCTTTAACAAGTGATGAAACGCCTTGTCGTTTTCTTCAATCTCCAAATTTTCATCAAATATCTCTTCATCTAATCCTGCAAGAGATGCCCAGGTTTTTTTGATTTTTTGTTGGTCATAGTTTTTTGTTTTTCCAAATAATTCGATTCTATTACATGTTTGAATTATTACACATTCCTCTAATCCTGAATGCTCTTTGAATTGAGGGTATGCGTTTTCTACATCTCTTATAGTAAATTTTTCTAAAATGTGGATTGGAGAGTTACGAAAAGTTACACGTGCATTAATTATGTTTTGACTCATACCCAATTCCTCAACATTGCAATGATGTGATTTTCAACCTTTTTGGTTTGACCGTCTTTTATTAACTGTTTAATCGTCTTATCGCCAATGATACTGTTCAGAAAGGACTTGCGTCTTGCCTGAGAGTCAATTTTGTCTTTTATCAGCTCTCTTGCGATCTGCTGGATTTTGATTTGAGCAATATCTTCTTTGGTAATTGTTTTTTCGAGTATCTTTTCAATTTGCTCTTTGATTTTTTTTGACATTATGGGGCTTTTCCCGCCAGTAAAAATGGATATTTGAATTATTTTCTCAAAATCAACTATTGCAGGATTTGAAAAATCACTAGTCTCAGGACTATCTGAGCTGTAGGCTATTATCTTACTTTTCTTTGCTTTATTGATTATTTTTTGGTTTAATTTTTTATCATCAGTTGTAGTAATTACCAAATGAGGTTTTTCTGCTGATAGAAAATTTGCATTTTCAAGTTTTTGTTTTTTTAATTTAATCAGTTTCTTTTTAGAAAGATTCTCAATTGCTTTGCTTACCTTTTCACTAATGACTGTGATTTGACACTTTTGATTTAGAAGAGAATTGATTCTTTTTTGAGACTCTTTACCTGCGCCTACCACGACTACTTTTTTATTTTGTAAATTTAGATTAATTATCACCGATCAAAGGCAAGGCATTTTCTATTTATACATTTTAAAACTGACTGTAATCTAGCTACATTTTTAATTGAAAACAAACGTGCACATACCATTGACATCTATGGATGATTTAGATAAAGAACTTCTAAATGAAATTCAATGGACGTTCCCACTTGTCACAAGACCCTTTGATGCTATTGCTAAAAAATTTGATACTACTCCAGAAATTGTCAAACAGCGCCTCAGCCAACTAAAAGAAATTGGCGTACTAAGACAACTGAGTGCAATTTTTGACACTCGAAAACTTGGCTATACAAGTTCCTTGGTGGCAATGGAGATTGAACATGATAAATTAGAATATGTTGCAAATCAAATTAATCGCCATCCAGGCGTTAGTCATAATTATGAACGTGATCATGAGTTTAACCTCTGGTTTACTTTGGCAGTTCCACCAGGATCTGACTTGAAGACTGAGCTTGAAAAATTCAACGTGCTAAAGGGGATAAAAAAAGTAAGAATGCTTCCTACCTTACAACTTTTCAAGATTGGAGTTAAGCTTGACATGGTAGATGAAAAAAAACATGACGTTGCCCCAACAGAAGAAAAAAAGGAAGTAAAAAATGTAAAATTTGAGCCTACAGAAGACGATAAAAATTTCATCCGTGAATTACAAAAAGATATGGAAATCATTGATGAGCCATTTGTAAAGGCTGCAAACAATCTAGGAATTACAGAAAATGAGTTGTTTGAAAAAATGAAACACTATGAAAACATCGGTGTAATGAGAAGATTTGCAGCAATCTTAAGACATAGGCAAGTTGGATTTACTGCAAACGGAATGATAGTGTGGAAAGTTCCAGAGGATCGAATTTCTAAAGTAGGAGAAACACTTGGTTCTTTTCCGCAAATTAGTCATTGCTATGAGCGCCCAACATACCCTGATTGGCCATATAACGTATTTTCTATGATTCACTGTAAAACTCATGATGAGGCAAATGAGATGGCAAAGACAATACAGAATCAAATACATGTTGATGATTATCGCATACTCTTTAGTTCACGTGAATTCAAAAAAACACGAGTTGAATATTTCGTAGAAAACACATTTAGTTTTGAAGAGACTGTAACTGCATCCTAGATCTCATTATCATCATGCCCTACAACATGGATGGTGCAAAAGTACTGGTCATTCATATTGCAGTAAAACTCTGAATTTTCTCCACACAATTGACACGGTGGCCTTACATCGTGCTCTGATAATCTTGCATGGTAAATTTTACTTCTATTTGTTGTGCTTAAATTCTTGTAAATCCTTGTAAAATTTGAAAAGTATTCTATTTCTGATTGCAAAAGGTCTTGTTCATTCTTGATTTTTTTAACAATTACTTTCCATTTTTTGTATTCGCCAATCTTGGCTAGTTTCATTCTTTCTATGATGTCTAGAGTTTTTGCAGCATCGATTTGGTGATTCATAAAGTTAGCTTGCCTGTGGTGTGGCTTTTAATTCGTATGGTGGCCAGGTATTGTACAACTCTTCAATCTCTTTCATGTCTGAGGAGTTTATGTAATTTCCATCAGAGATGGCAGCAAACGATTCAATTTCTTCTTCACTAACAACAGTAGGTAATACTGATGCAATTGCTTTTTTGGATAAGATAAACTTGATTGCAAATTCTGTAATTGTTAATCCGTTTCTTTCAGCTATTGGCCTGAACTGTTCTACTTTTTTTAATGCTTCTTGTCGCCATTCCATTTTTCTGTCTTTTCTATGATCATTACTTGGAATAACTGTCTCTGCCTTTACTTTTCCTGTCAAAATTCCTGATGCGTCTGGAACTCTGACAAGTATTCCCACATTTTGTTCTGATGCTTTTTCAATCAACTCATTACCTGGAGTTTGCTCTAAAATGTTGTATACTGTTTGAACTGATGAAACATTCTTTCTGTCCATTGCCTCCAAACCTTCTTGTGTCCATCCAATTGCAGGACCCAAAGCAACTTGAGCTGTTTTCATTTTTCCTTCTTGAATTAGTTTATCAAATGTTTCAAAGGGTTCATTATTTCTAATTTGATCAAGTTTTGGATTGTGCATTCCAAATGAATCAATGTAATTTGTCTGTAGTCTATCAAGAGTTGCTTGTAATGCATTCTCTGTAAATTTTTGATCAAATTGTTGAGGTAGTTCTGCATGTCCAATTTGCTGTGCATTGGAAAAATCATAGCCGTATTTTGAAGAAATTACTATTTCATCTCTCATTCCCTTGAAAACTTCTCCAATTAGTTTCTCGCTTTTGCCTTTACCATACATGTCGGCAGTTTCAAAGAAGTTGATTCCTAAATCATAGGCTTTTTTGAGCATTCTTTTTGCTTCATCTTCTTCTATTTTTTTACCCCACCAATCAAGACCTATGGTCCAAGCACCAAATCCAATCTCGGATACTTTGATTCCACTTTTTCCTAATGTTTTGTATTTCATTTTATTTCCTCTTTGTTTTTGGTTTTGATTGCCTCAAAACTACTTTACTCACTAGAATTTGTTCATTTATGTTTATCCAAGATTTGCGCATGTGATATTTTGATTATGTGGAAATTTTGCTAGAGTTTAACAGCTATCCTAGGCTCGAGATTAGAGGTACGATGTCTTTTTTTACACACACTATCATTGGAATATCATTTTTAACATATGTGGAAACTTGGGTTTCTCTTAAATCCATTATGAGGTCTTGAAAATCTCTAATTTCATCTACCTCAAACGCTAGCATGAAATCCTCGTCATGAATCCCAAACGAGTATGTGGTGTTAAGGACCACTTGAGGATATTTCTTGCTCACTTCGATATGTTCATCCATTATTTCTTGGCGTTTTTCTTTTGACAGAAGATACCACTCTCTTGTCTTGGTAAAGGGATAAACTACTACATGCTTTTTTTGTTCAGAGCCTGTTACAAAACCATGAGCCTTACCCTCTTTGACATAGATTGATGGTCTGGTACAAGATAGGTAAGTTCTTGCTGGAATTATGTATTTTCCAAAAACTGTTTTGTACAATTTTTCAATTACTACCTGAGTTTCTTCAACTGTTTTTGCAGCGAACCAAAATAAAAAGTCTACATCATCTCTTAATCCTAAATTTGAATATGATCTAAATTTTATCCCAGAGTTTTTAATGACATTTTCAACTTCTTTTGCAGATTCTTCTTTTGCCAAGTCTGCCATCCATCTCCATTTAGGATCAACTTTGAAAAAGGAAAAATTGAAAAAGTATTGGTCATTATCTTCGGACATATTTTTTCCTCTTCAGGACCCTATTTAAACAAAATATCTGATTCTCTACTTTTGAATTTCAATAATTTTGATTTTAGACTTGTGTCCAGATTTAATTAATACCTTGGATGATGAAACCTCAAAATGCTTTGCTAGTTTTTTGATAATCTCTTTATTGGCTTCTCCTTTCACTGGTCTTGATTTAATTCCTAATGTGATTTGGTCTTTGGAAATCTCAAAAGTTTCTTTGTTAAATTCTACTGTGACTTCATAGAGCACAAAATTTATGAAAAATGAATCTGCTTAAACTTGTTTGTAAAATTTCAGTTAAGCGTGTTGCTCTAGGGCCCACTCGTATCCCTCTGTCTCTAGTTTGTCTGCAAGTGCTGCATCGCCAGTTTCTAGGACTTTGCCTCTTGCAAAGACATGAACGAAATCAAGTTTGTTCAAGAATTTTAGAATTCTTGCATAGTGGGTGATTATTATTATTGTGGCATCCTTATCTGCAACTTCGCTAATTGCTTTAGCAACAGATTGAACTGCGTCTATATCTAAACCAGAATCAGGTTCATCTAAAATTGAAATTTTTGGTTTTAGTACTGCCATTTGTAAAACTTCGGCACGTTTTTTCTCTCCTCCGGAAAACCCTTCGTTTAGATATCTTGAAAGGAATTCTTCTTTTAGTCCTACTTTGTTTAAATTATCTTTAAGATATTTCTGAAATTCTCTAACTGTGATGAATACTTCTCTGTTCTCTCCTTGCAATGCTTTACTTAGTGAATTGTAAGCTGTCCTTAGAAAGTGAGAAAATCCAACTCCTGCAACTTCTGTTGGGTATTGAAATCCGAGAAACAATCCTTTCTTTGCTCTTTCGTCTGCAGTTAAATCCAAAATGCTTTCGCCGTCCAAAAGAATGTCTCCTTGTGTGACTTCGTATTTTGGATGTGCAAGTAAAGTGTAAGCTAGTGTGCTTTTTCCAGAACCGTTTGGTCCCATTATGGCATGTACTTCACCAGGACCTGTTTTCAAATTAACTCCTTTCAAAATTTCTTTTCCTTCTCTTGTAACGTGAAGATCTTTGATTTCTAGAACTGCCATGCGACAATTTGTTTTGTTTCTATATATAATACCGACGAAATTTAGCTGATCCTAATCTAGACTGTATGAAATAATAAAATGAAAAGAGGGGGGGATTAAATTTTGGCCAGAGATGGTCTCAAAGCAATTTTGAGTTTGTAACTTGTTAGAATCTCTTTACATCTATTTCTGATTGTAACTTCAGTGACGCCGGCAATGGTGGATACATCTCTTTGTAAGATGCTCTGTCCAAGCAAAACAGATGCAACATACAGATATGCTGCTGCTATTCCATTTGGAGCCTTTCCGTCAGTTATGCTACTGTCTTTGGTTTTTTCGGCAATTTCCAAGGCTAATCTTTCGACTCTAACCTCGGTTTGTGTCATATTTGCAATCTTTGAGATGTATTTGTCCATGGTCACAATTGGGGCTGTTCTTTGTCCCATTTCCATTACCATGGTTCTGTAATATTTTGCTGCAAGTTTTGTTTTTGATTTTACATCTTTTGGCACACAAATTCCGCGGACAATATCTTCAAGTGATCTGACAACATGACATTGTTTACATGCCATGTAAATCGTAGCAGCAGTAATGCTTGCTACTGATTTTCCTTTCACATCAATATGATCGTCCAAGCTTCTGTATATCATAGAAGCAGTTTCCAAAACATTTTTTGAAAGAGATAATCCGTCGCATGTTTCGCCCATTTTGGCCAAAACATTTGCTAATCTTCTTTCTCTTGGTGAGGAAACGCGAACTCTCTGTTGCCATTTTCTAAGATTGTGCATTTGATTTGCAACTTCGTGGTTAATTGATTTTCCACTAAAGTCCTTTGCACTAATTGAAATCTCAGTTGCTATTCCCAAGTCATGTTGAGAATAAGTTGTTTGTCCTGTAGCTCTTGCAAGCTTCATTTTGTCTTCGAGATTCGAACTTTTTGTTTCTGGGCCATAATCTGCAATCTGATCAGCAACTACTACGCCGCAACCAGAGCAGATTACTTCGCCATTCTGAGAATCATCAACTAAAGATGATTTACATTCAGGACAGCTTTGTTGTTCGAGTATGTTCATTTTTTTCTTCTCCTAAATTTTTCTTTCTTAGCAGGAGAAGTATCAGTTGCGAAAACAGCTTTACCAATGTATTTTTTTATGTTGTTTGTTAATGGTGTAGCTGATGCAAATGGTCTTTTTACTGGACCAATCAACTCCATTACTTTTGCAACTCTTGTTCCTTTTTCGTCGCAAAGAATCACTCCTTCAGACAAAGCGTCTGATAGTTGAATGATCACTCTGCCACTACCGGCAAGGTGCATTATTTCGCCTACCTCCTGCAATTAAAAACAATAATCAACATATTGTTTTCATAGACTTCTGTCAACAATACTTTAGCTAAAAGCTAGATTTGATCTTATTTGGATTGTTTTGTCCTTTTCAGAACTAATTTTTGCGAAATTTTGTTAAGAATATTTGTCTTAGAAGATCCTTTTGGTAAAACAATGTAACCGGATCTGACAAACGGTCTTTTAGGGTATCTTACCTTGTCTTCTGTTTCTGTGATTTCAAAACCTGCAGCTTTAGCTGCATCTGATAATTCTTTTAGTGATGGGTCAAAAACACATTTTTCTTTTTCAAGTCTTCTTCCTTTAGCTCTTGGTAATGTCTTATTGAAATAATCCAACCAGATTACGACATGTTCGTAATCTTTCATTTTATTCTTTTATTAAAACTGCGTTAACTGTTCCTGATTGTCCTGGTCTTGACACAACTCTGCATTTACCTTCTTGCGTTTCTAAAATTGCACCCTTTGTAATGATGCCTCTTCTTTGGTAATCGTTGTTTGTTGCATTTTCTAAAACTTTTAGAATTTTTGCTTTCTTTACTTTAGCATCGCCTGTTGCTAAGTTAACAAAGTCAACTGTTTTCAAAGCTGTCTTTGTGTTTTTACCTCGAACATTTCTTGTTACTGTAACTTGTGCTCCGTTAATTGGTTCATTTGGAAATCTATCTGTCTCATATTTTCTTCTGATTCTTAACGGGTGTCTTCTTCCACCTGTGATTTTACTTGTGGCAAGATTCTCTACTGATTTTCTCACGAGGAATCTCTGAATTACTCTAATTTATACAAAACGCAAAAAATTAGCCTTAAAACAAATTTTACTGATTTAGCTCAGGGATTATCTGGGATTTTGCTGCTGGATTTGATTGTGATGCCGTTTTTCTTACTTTGGAAAATAGTCTTTGTTTGAGATTCTCAACATCTCCCTGTATTCCAAAATATTTTTGGAATTTTTCAGTTGTCGTAAAAATTTTCAATCTTCCTACATTTTGATGATGGATAAAATCTAATTGTCTTAATTCTTTTAGATGTGCATAAACTCCAGAACCTCTTGTTTCTACTAATTGCTTGGATGATATTGGTTGCATGTATGCAATGTATGACAATGTCTTAAGGGTGGCCTTTGGAAGTACTGGCTTTGAGGCATATTTCTTTACCGTTGCACTATATTCTGGTTTTAATTGAAATACATAGGATCCATCAGGTAGTGTTACTATTTCTATGGCTTTGAAGGCTGATTTTGATTTTTTCATAAGCGTATTGAGGATATTGTATGTTTTAGTTCTGGATTCTGTGCCTGAAGCCCTTATCAATTCCTCAATTTTCAAAGGTCGACCTGCAGAATACAATGCAGCCTCTATTCTTGCGGTAGCTTCCTCCTCGTCTTCTATTTTGACCAATTATCTTCTCTCCTTTTCATAGTCTACTTTAAGAAATCCATTCTCTATTTTTGATCATTTTGTCGACTCTTCTTTTATCATGATGATTTTGATATCGTCATCAATTTGCTCAATGTCTATTTTTTCATCTCTTGCCAAAAATAAAATTGCAAAGAAACATCTGATAGAGTCAACTGTGTCTAAATCCTCAATTATCTTTTGAAGTAACCCAAATCCGTCCTTTGAAATTTTTCTAATTATCATTTCTTCATATTTTCCAATAATACTTTCAAGAGAAATAAAATATTCTTGAAAATCAGGTGGATCAATTGGTTCTATGCTTAACTGCTTACTTCTTCTTGATTGGGGATTTGCAATAGAGCCAATCAGATTTTGTAACAATCCTAAAAGATCGTCTAAGGATACAGGGTATGTAGATTCATGACGATATGGAATGTCAATTAGTTCAATGTCTACATCTGTTCGTTGATGCATAGGTTTTTTCTCCATTGCTGCTCGCTGTAATGCAAATATGCTCTCAACTTTCATTCTGTAAATTAAAGAGGATGACAAAGCTGCCATGCCGGCAACACGAAGATCTTTTTTCTCGGTTTTCTCTAGAATTCTGATTAACAGGTTTAAGATTTTAATAAGATCAATTTCCCAAACATCTTTTTTTACCACTGAATTTGGACTAAATAGAATATTGACTGGTTCCTGTGAAATGCTATTTGGCATTCCTTCTTCGTTCACGTGAGAACTAATTTTCTATTCCATAATATCTAGCCGCTCTATTTTTTTCTCATTTCCAGTCAACTCTTATATTGTCAAGTCTGAAATCTTTATTGATGAAATCTGCCAGAATTATGGGTCCTAACGAACCTCTGGAAGTGATTAGCTCTGATAATCCTAAACCTCAAGATAATCAAGTTGTAGTTAAGGTAAAGGCTGTAGGAGTATGTCATAGTGATTTACACTTGTGGGAAGGTGGCTATGACTTGGGAGATGGTCAATTTATGAAAGTAACAGATCGTGGTGTAAAATATCCTGTAACACCAGGTCATGAAATTGTTGGTACTGTTGAGGAAATCGGCGATAATGTTAATGATTATTCAAAAGGTGATGAAGTTCTAGTTTATCCTTGGATTGGATGCGGCCAATGTCCTGCATGTAAGGTTGAAAATGAGAATCTCTGTGATGCTCCAAAATCCCTTGGTGTTTTCCAAGACGGGGGTTATTCTGACTATGCCTTAATTCCTCATTACAAATATCTTGCAAAATTAGATGGAGTTAATCCTGATTCTGCAACTTCAATAGCTTGTTCGGGATTAACAGCTTACAATGCAATAAAAAAATCAAACATGAACTCTCCTGAATTTTTGGTTATTGTCGGAGCAGGTGGTCTTGGATTAATGGGTGTGCAAATTGCAAAAGCCATCACAAGTGCAAAAATCATATGTGTTGATCTAGATGATGCCAAATTAGAGACTGCAAAAGAAATGGGTGCAGACTTTGTAGTTAACTCAAAAGATCCAGAAACTTCTCAGAAAATAATTTCAATATGCAATGACAAGGGTGCAGACAGCGTAGTTGATTTTGTAAATGCTCCTCCTACTGCAAAATTAGGCATATCTGTATTACGTAAACGTGGCAATCTAGTTTTAGTTGGTCTTTTTGGTGGTTCCATGGAATTATCTCTTGTAACAATTCCTTTGAAATCCATTACAATACAAGGTGCATACACCGGAAATTACAATGACATGGTAGAGCTGTTAGACCTTACACGAAAGGGAACTATCAATCCAATTATCACCAAACGATATACTTTGGATGAAGCTAACACTGCACTAGAAGATCTTAAAGCAAGAAAAATTCTTGGTCGCGCAGTAATTAATCCATAAAAAAATTATTCTTCTAAAATCCACCCTGTTTTAATTTCAGACAAGTCAGCATCATCTCCTATACCTGTTGCATATCTCCAAACAAAAGGATCTAAAGTTTTCATTTGAGTTTTAATTTTTAACAGTGATTCGATTTCGGAATTTAAATTCTCATCAGCTTCTCCATGTTCTTTACAAAATTTACATTTTTGATCAAGTGTAATAGGATCTGATTCAATTAATGGATAAGTTTGACATGCAAGTGGCCTGTTATCATATATTGAGCAAGGGTGCCCTCCATGAGGAGATTTTTTTCCTGAACTTGTATCGAGAAACGGACATGTGTTTCCATTTTTTTCAATCCCCATCATTTGAAAAGCTAAAATTTTAATTGAATCTGAATTCTTTTCATCTGATACTCCAATTCTGGGTAAAATTAAAACATCGAGTTCTTTTTCTTTTGCAATTTTTTCAATTTTTTCTTTTTCTTCGGGTAGAATTAAGACGCCAATTTTTCCAAATTTTTTCCCAGGATAATATTCTCGTTCTATGCAACATTGGGAACAATCCTCAATACAATGAAATTCCACAATTTAGGGTATGTGACTTAACATAAAATTGATTTTATCATCTACTAGTGTTTTTTGAAATTTTCAAAAACCCCACAGTTATATGGTTAAAAATGCAACGTATAGCATGGGAAAGCGCCAAGTAAAAAATGAAAGTGCCTTAAAAGAAATTAGAATCCCTGAAGAAGGTGAGATGTTTGGAAGAGTCCTCAAAATGCTGGGAGGAGAAAATGTCATGGTAAAGTGTACTGATGGTATCACCAGACGTGGTAGAATTCGAGGTAAATTAAAGAGAAGAGTTTGGATTCGTGATAATGATATTGTAATCATTGCTCCATGGGATTTCAAAGATTCTGAGATGGGTGATATTGTATGGAGATTTACTTTGCCACAAGTCGACTGGCTCAAACAAAATGATCATATTCCTAAAGACTTTTAGTTTTAGTCAGAAAAACAACTCTTAATTTTGATAAAAACTGTACACCGACCCAAGATATGTCATTTTTTGGACTTATCTTAATATACGGAGTACTAAATCAAAAAAGCAAATGGAACAAGGCACAGTAAAATGGTTCAACCGAACTAAAGGCTTTGGTTTTATCGAAAGAGAATCAGGCGATGATTTGTTTGTACATAAAACAGATGTTGACGGATTCATCAATGAAGGCGATAAAGTCGAGTTTGAAGTCGGCGAAGGTAGAAAAGGACCAGCTGCTCAAAAAGTCAAAAAATCAGCATAGATTAGACGTTTTATTGATTTAAGATATTATTTTTATTTTCTTAAATTAGTCTTTTTTTATTATTTTCAATTACCTATTGTAAAATATTCCTTTAAAATCTAAATCATATCTCTTAAGAATCCTGTAAACTCGTCACTTGGGACGACGGTTCTGATTTCAATTATTCCTAACTGCTCTAGTCTTTCTCTTTTATCATAGTACTTGTAAACTCCTTCTTCTGTTGGGTAAATGGTAATTACATCTTGTTGCCCTGGCTCTAATAGATCTGTTTGCATTTCCAACCCTTCTATGTAGAGTCGATGGTGTTGATCTCCGTTATTAACTACAGTTAGAATGTATGCAAAACTCGTTCTGCTGATAAGATGAGGGTTTTTCTCTCCGGTAATTCCTGTGATTCCAACTAGTTGGACTTTACCATCGATGTCTTCAAAAGCCACTGTTTGTTCTACTTTCTCTTGCCAGAAAATTTCTACATGTCGTACATTACCCTGACCAATAAATCCAATCATGGCAGCCAGTCCTACTACTCCTGCAATTATTGCAATTACAACTAATTTTCGGTCCTTGAAAACCATGATGTATTATAGCTGTTATTCTATTTTAAATGAAAC
>JBMSGE010000022.1:0-15710 GCA_049414205.1 Nitrosopumilaceae archaeon | reverse complement strand
ACGCAAATAATAACCGTTAATAGTATTATAAGACAAATTTTGGATTAGCTGATGATTAAAAAAGCTATGTCTGAAATATGATGAGTTTGCCGAATTATGAAGCACGATATTTTTAATTTTTAGAATATGTAGCAAAGCTCTACATAGTCAAATAGGTCAGTGGCACCATTGGGAAATGGAGAAGATTTGTTTGAGAAAGCAAGAAATTTTGCCTTAGAGAAACACAAAAATCAAAAAAGACCAGATGGCATCACTCCTTTCTATAAACATCTTGAAGGAGTGGTTTTTAGATTAAAGAATATCGGAATTGTAAATAATGAAATTTTGAGTGCTGCGTGGATTCACGATGTTTTGGAGAAAACAGAAACAAGTTTTGATGAGATTAATGAAATATTTGGAAATTCAGTTTCAGTTTTAGTTTTGTCATTAACAAAAGATTCTAACCTGCCAAAAAAAGAAATAGAATCACAATACGTTCAGCAGCTCAAGAATGCATCCACGGAGGCAAAATTGATAAAATTATGCGACATTTCTGCAAATGTAAAAGATGTTTCCAATTCAACAATGTCAAAAACTCAGAAAAATAAGCGGATAAAAAAATTATTTCATTACCTTAGAATAATAAAAAAAGATTTGAGTGAACAAAAAGAAAACTATCCAAAAATTCAAGAACTCATAGATGGAATAAACGGGGTAGGCATTAAATTCAGACAGCGGCCAATTCTTCTATAGAATTCCTTTAGTTTAATATGAAAATAATTTAAGAAATTAGATTACACAGTAATCATGAGCAAACTACCAAAAAACTTTCCAGAATATTCTTTGCTTTACAAGAACCTAAACAAAAAGGTCACGGACCTAAAAAATCAGCAAATAACAATTAATGATGAATCAATTAAAAAAGAAATTCAGTTAAAAATTGAATCTTATCAAAAGGAAATGAACAAGATAAAATCTATTTTCCCAGAAGATTTTTTTGAGGATAATTTATGAGTTATTTCTTTATGCTTCCATGCTAGTTTTAAGAAGATTTTTTCTTACCAAAATAGGGATTTTATAAAAAGCACCCAGCGCCAAGGCATCAGATGCACGATAATTTCGTAAAACCATGTCTTTTTTGCCTGTGAAATAGAGATTTGCACGTAAAACCTCACCACTTTCGTAAATTTTGACTTTGACTAAGAGGAGTTCATTTTCTTCGCATATTTCTTCAATCAATTTGTAAATGGATGGAACAGCATCCTCGCCGCTCTCTGAAAAACTAGAGATGTGTTTTGCCACCTCTCCGGAAAATGCCCTCATGTGAAATTCTTTTCCATCAGCTGCCTTTAGAACAACCATTCCCTCAACAGCATACGGATCTACAAATCCGACATAATCTATCTTAACTGAATCATAATCAGGTTCCTGATCTTGACTAATATCCATGATACTGGTTAAATTACAAATTTAATGCATATAAAGATATGAATTTTTTGAAGAATTTACGCCTGAATTTCCTTCGATCTTTTTAGACATACCCCAAATTATTTAACATCAACAATAAATGATAGCTTAATGTCGACTAATCCCGAAAAGGCGATATCATACATTTTAACAAAATCTGTTTCACAGTACATGGACAAAGATGTGTTGCTTCTAAACCAAAATACCCTAACTAGGGATGCAGCACGAATGCTCCAGCACTATGAAGCAGATGACATTATTGTTACTGATGAAAATCGAGATCCCATAGGGATTGTAACTGACGAAGACATTTTGAGTAAAGTAAGTGATGTTTCTGTTTACGCCGAAGCTACAAAACTAAAAGATGTAATGAGTGCGCCACTTATTGTAATAAACGAAAAAGCCACACTCCAAGATGCATTACACAAAATGAGAGATAACAATATTCGAAAACTACCTGTCACAAATAAAAAAAATCAAGTTATTGGAATTATTTTTCAGGCCACTATTGCAAATGCCATAAGGGAATCAACTGCAACACCCCCTCGTCTCCTTAGTCCTCCTGTAAAAGCAATTTTAGGAAATCTCGGTTTTGTTTTACAGTTTGCAGGTGTTTTGTTGCTGGTACCGGCAATAGTTGCAACACTTCTGTCTGAAACAGAGATTGCCACGGGAATTTATCTAAATACAGTTTTGTTGCTTGCAACAGGATTTTTCTTGAATTCTTATGGTGAGAAAGCAAGCCTAAACCTTCAGCAGGCGTCAATTTTGGTATTTGCTAGTTTATTTTTGCTAACCCTATTTGGAACCACACCTTACCTGTATGTTGCTCCTCCCGAGTCTTCTCCCGTAGAATCGTTTTCAAATGCTTTCTTTTCAAGTGCGGCAGGATTTACCACTGGAGGAATCTCATTATTTGATGAGCCTGAAAACCTACCTCAAAGCTTCACTTTCTATCGTAGTTTTACCCAACTTGTAGGAGGGATGAGTTTCATCTATCTTGTGATTACTGCATTTTATCCTGAATCAAAACTTCAATCCATGAGAGGTTTTATTTCTGGAAGAACACTACACATGAGAGAATTATTTGGAACAATTACCATAATTTTTGCATTATACATTGTCATTGTGGCTCTACTTCTTTGGGTTTTTGGAGAACGTAATCTAATGGATAACTTTTCCTTAGCAATGAGCACATTAGCTACGGGAGGATTTTTGCCAAACTCTACAATTTTGCAGGATCTTTTGTGGCAAGAAGAAGTTGTTTTAATGGGCGCAATGATACTTGGAGCGCTGCCGTTTACATTCCACTATGGATTTGTCAGAAAAAAATTCCTCTCTCCAAAATTAGGAAAAGAGGTTTTGGTATATTTTGCAATATTGATTAGCGCAACTTTGTTGTTTATGGCCATAAGTGGATTTAATTATTTAGATAGTGCATTTTATTCCGTTTCGGCAAGCACTACTGCAGGATTACAACTAGAGGATTTATCCGGACTTAGCAGTCCTGCTCATGGAATTTTGATTCTTTTGATGTTCATAGGAGGGTGTGGATTTTCTACTGCAGGTGGTTTTAAAATTTTCAGATTGTTTCATTTGAAAAATTTCAAAAAAATACTTTACAAAAATACACGTGCGGAATTGCCAATAGATACCAAAAAAGAACTTTATTCAACTTTGATAATACTTGCTTTGTTTCCAACAATAGCATTGATTACAGCAGGTCATTTGGCATCAATTGAAGATGTTAGTTATGAGAATGCATTTTTTGAAGCAGTGGGTGTGATAACTACAGGAGGACTTTCTGCAGGTGTTATTGACTTTGATACAGATGAGGCCACTAAAATCGTACTTGGATTTCTTATGATTTTTGGTAGACTCGAGATTATTGCAATCATCTATATTTTCGTGCCTAAACTAAGCTGATTTGACAGAATAAGGATAGAATTTAATGCAATAAAAAAAGAACGAACACCATGAAAAGTGAATCTACCAACGACAGTAAGAGTGGTAGAAAATTAATTATTCTTGGATTTGTAACAATTGGAATCTTATTTTTGCTTTATTCAAGATATCAAGATCCTGAATTAATTACACCTGATGCTTTTGATTCAATTCAGAGAATAGCTTATGGGTTTTACGTTATTCTGTTAGCTTGTTTTGGAGCAATAACTTATGGGCTGTATACTTTTCACAAAGCAAAAGTCCAGAAACAAGGAAAAGATTTGTTTACAATAATTGCAATTACTACTTGGAATTCTAAATCCAGAAAAATATTTCTTGCAACCTTTGTTTGTTATGGAATTTTCTTTTCTCTTGTTTCGGGAACTTTGGTGTATCAACCAGAAGTCAATTTTGCAGTGCATTATGGAGCAGAGATTCCTTCAGGGTTTGTTGCGCCTTGTTGTGATGGTCCTGGGTACATGCCAAAAGTGATAATATATCTGACAGAGCACGTAGGATTGCAAATAATTCCCATCAATTTAGTTTTACAGGTTATTGTATCATATCTGGTAGGTCTTAACACATCAATTGCAGTAAGTGCATTTACACTATCTAAAAAAAACCGAAGTGTAAGTACTATAGGAGCTGCTACTGGTTTGTTTATTGCATGTCCCACCTGTGCAGGAACTTTTTTGAGTGTTTTCATAGGAACCGCAAGTGGAATTGCCTTATCGGTAGCACTCGCACAATTACAAACGCTCTTTATTGCAATTTCCATTCCTATTTTGCTAATTACACCATTTATCATGGCAAAAAAATTGAGAAATGCCGACGGAAGTTGTAAGATAAATCCTACGCTGTAAGTTTTTTTACTTCAGGGATTTTATAATTTCCAATATCATATCCATCTCTACGTAAAAATTTCAAAGTTAATTTGTATATCAATTCATCATGATCCACTTGTTCTAATATTTCAGTCCAGAGAATCTTTCCTTTGTAATCAATTTGCTTTTTAAACTCAGGGTTCATAGATTCTGCAATTTCTTTGCACTGATCAAATGTTTTTCCATTTTTATATGCGTGAGTTCTTCGATCACAGCTTTCCATAAAATTCATTGTCATCTTATGTAATTAAACATGGGTCTGAGTAATCCACCTGAATCAAATACTGGATAAATTATTGTAAGATATGGGCATTAGAACTCCTAGCGCATATGTGAAATTTTTTATGGATTTGAATATGGGAAATGAAGTGACATTCTTGAGTTTTTTAAATAATGAAAAAATGGTGTTAAAACATAAAATGCAAAATAAGGAAATTAAGAAAGAGCCCATAGTAGAGGGGTTAAAAATTCTCGAAGATTTATCCCAACAAGTAGATGAAATTGGAGAGAAAGCAGTGTTAGAAAAATACCGTAATATAGAAAATTAGATTTAGCTAGACAGTAGTTTTTTTACTTAAATGATTAACTTTGTCAAGAACAATTTTGAAAATTTCTTCATTATCCAGAAGAATGTAGGGCAAGTTATTTTCTTCACAGGCCTGACCGCTTTCAGTGTCCCTAGTAACCAATATCATATCATTTTCCCTAGCATAATTGATAACTGAATAGTCTGTTCTCAATTTCTTGCCTTCTGCTCTGAGCTTTTTTACACTATATGCATCATAACCAAGCATTTGGAGTTTTTCGTCCCAGCCATCATCCATTTCATCAATCAAAATTTTTAATTTTGACATAAGAGTTGTTTAAAAAAAATCAATATTAGTGTAGAGATACAAATAGAAATAATCAGGTTTAGGTTATTTATTTCCCAAATCAAATAACGTTTCACAAAAATAATTCAATCTTTTTGGCAAAATTCCGTCAAACCACACAATCTCTTTGTCTACATTACAACCCTTAAAAACAGAATCATGATTGTTTTCATTTAGAAATTCTTTTTCCTTTTCAAAAAGACTGTAAATTTTATTTTGTGCATCTGCCTTAAGATTTTTTTTGCAAGTCATTAGGTCCATCTGTATTAGATAGTTATTATCAACCGGATTCTTTTTAGCTTTGACAAATGGAATGTTGTTCTTCTGACATTCTTTATAGAATTTCTCAAATTCAAACATTTTGGAGTCTGCAAGAAATTTTTTCATTTCAAAATAATCGATAAGGTGATTTTTAATTAAAGGTCTGCAGTTATTTTTTTAATCTTGGTTACTAGTCTTATTTTCTTTTCAACTGACATTTCAGGCTCCATTGTGAAATAAACGATGTTTCTTTTTGTATATGCAACCATTTGTGTTACTTTCTCTCTTTCTACATGAACATATCTGACTTTACCAAGGGAACGATCAAATTCTTTTCTCATCGTTCTTCTTTGAGCGACCTGTTTGCAAAAATGCTCTTCTTCTTTTTGAGATTTTAGAGATGTTTTACCGCCTTTCATTATGGCCTCACGAATGTTTCCTTTTGCGTCAATTATGGCTGCAAATCTCATTTTTGGATCTAGTTTTATTATATCCTCAACGATTTGTAGTAAATCTACTTTCTTTGCTGCCATGTGTAATCAGGAAATTTTGCTAAATATATTCTATTGAAATCGTTATATGAAATTATAATGAAATTATTATTAAAAAATTAAAATTTTATTGGAATTTTTGATTTTTGCAAAACAATCAAGCTTGTTATGGCCATTCCTAAAACAATTAAAGACAATACTCCAAACTCGGGAACTATTTTTGTTCCTATTATCGTAATCTCATTTGTGTTCTCTGTAAGTTCAATTTCAATGGTGTTTACCTCATCATCTGGCAAATATTCAAATCTTAGATTTTGTTCGCCGTCAACAAACACGACGTATGGGCCTTCAATCAAATCAGAGGGCAATAACAACATCAAGTTCTGATCAAGTGACTTTGGATCACTTGTGACCTGAAATGTAATTGACTTTTGATCCTCATTTACTACAGGATTTGAAATAATTCCAGTATATTGATAATCCACATTAAATGATGTCAAACCATCCCCTGCATCTTTTCCGACGTCAGGGATTATTTTGTATCCGTCTGTGACTGTAACGACGCCAATCATCCATGGATGAATCAAGCAATAATATGGAAATCGTCCTTTTTCTGTAAAAGTGAATTTGTATTTTTCACCCGGAACTAAAAAGTTGCTCCCTCCAAATATGCCATCAGGTCCATCCTCGACAGTTCCTGAGGTAATAGTATGCTTAGCCTGATCTCCGTTTTTCCACACAATTGTATCGCCCACAGAGATTTCTATATCACCCGTAGCCTCACCAGTTTTTTCATTTTGCCAAAAATAAGGAGCATCTGGACTTGCAGAGCCTGTGGGCATGTTAATATCAAAAGTTTCGGCGCTAGCATTGGCCATTATCGGGATTAAAAATAACGTTAACAAAAATAAAAAATAATTTTTAAACATAAGCCTACTTAGACTACTGTCCTAAAATTGTTTTCTGTATTAATTTTGTTTTGCCAATAATTGGCCAAACCTTTGATAATTGTTGTTTATTAGGTGGTCGCCAGTATTGAAAACATGAAGATAGGACTTGTAATCATTATTTTTGGGTTAATCATGATTGTTTGTGGTTTGATTTTATTTTACTCAATTCCCACTGATCCTAGCTTAGATGATTCTATTCGTTCTCTGAAACATGGCGGAACATTTGCAGGACTTATGGGAATTGGGGTTGTTATGGCAGGCATTCTACTTCATCTTATGGCAAGAGAAGAACCACAGATTCAAGATTTTGATGTGTGATAGAGCAGAGTTATTCTACGAAAAGTGTTTTTTTAAACTCTGAAACAGGAATTACAAATTTGCAGGACTTGCAAAATAAAATTTCTTTGTGATTAAGGTCGTTTATGGTGGAATCTATTTTTCCACAGTATAGTGTTTCTTTTTGACATTCTGGGCAAGATGCTGCCAAATGATTCATCCCTTGTTGTGTTTTAAGATCCATCAACATTATTTACCCTCACTCATATATTAGCACCCAGAATAATTTATTCTAGTGCTAAATTTTTCATCAAATCGATTCAGAAATTATAATAATGCATAGAAGGAAGATTAGAAATTGTCAGATAAAATTTGGTTGGGAGGAATATATCTCAAAGAAGAGGGAGGATACGAAATAATCCTAAGATCACTTCTACACTACAAAAAAAGATTGATGACAGTAGACAAAAGTCCAGAAATTAAAGATTCAGCTGCAATGTTTGGCGGAATTTTAAAGCAGGCAGCGATTAAAACAATCCCTCAAATTGACGAAATTTCTCAAAAAATTCAAAAAAGTCTTCCCGAGGCTCAATTAGTCAACACACTAAACGAAAATATTCCATTTCTTCAAAAAGCCCTAGCATCTTATGAAGCAGATATAAAAAAAGCCCAAGATACAGGTCATGAATATTATTTGAATTTGATTGGAGATTTACCTTCAGTAAAAAATGATTTAGAGTTAATCAAAATAGCAAGATCAAAAATAAAACAATTTGAATAGTCTACAATCCTTGTAAGTACCAATCCAAATAAGGTTTAAGATTTTTACAAATCTTTTTCTTTTCTTCCTCGTTACTAGCACTAGAAACGGACTCCAATTTTCCTTGAAGATAATCACGAGTGATTTGACTTTTGAAAGAATTTTGAATTTGGTTCAATAAGTCTAGAATTTCTAGTGAAGAGGCATCATCAAAATTATTTAGTATTTCTTTTGTTTTTGTTTCTAGAGACATGTTTTTTTAAAAAATTAACCCTTTTTATTATTTCAGATTTCCTAGTTAACTAGATCCTCATCATCCCATGTAAGGCGAAATTTTCCTACTACACGAAGCAAGTTTATCTTTCCTCCTTTTTTGAATTGTAAACGACATGAATTTGTAGATGTATCCATTACTTCTAGAGACACATTTTCTTTAGTGCATTGAAAAGTTGTAGGATTTGAAGAGATTTGGGTCCATTCTTCTGGTTCAAAATCCATATAGAGTTTAGTATACATTAATCCCATTTCTAATTATTATAAAACAAACCAGAATAAAAACCACGTTTACCTTACAATCTCGGCAAAATAACAGCTGGATTTTTGAGTAGATAATTAGTTCAGATAAAAACATCACTACTAATTGACTCAAAGTATAACGAATACTACGTAGCCTTTTTTAATTATAATTTGTAAATAGAACAACAGAGAAGTAGGACGATCTTTTGATGGTCTTTTGACCACCCATTATGTGAACCTACTTCCCGACCTATAGCAAAAATAATTTCTAATATTGTAAAAGCATTACGAAGTTTTCGTTCATTATTTTTTATATTTGAAAATTAAACTGCCACATCATCATCTCGTCTTTCTATTGAGGAATCTATTTCTGAGTTGAGTACCATTTTGTAACATTTTTCAATATCTTCTTTTTTTATGTGAGAAATTTTTTCGATTTCTTCAATAGTGATGTTTTGAGGTATGTTTTGAGAAATTGCATACAGGCATACTGCTGAAATTAAAAAAGGAGATTCATACTTGAATGGGTTTTTCAGGAATAATTGCTTGTGTAAATTTTGAGCATCAATAATGTCTCGTTCATGAATTCCTAACTCACATCGAAATTCTTCATAAATGGACTCTATTTTTTCATCAATCAATGAACTAATTTTTTAAAAATAGGTTATCAAGTAATGATTGTTCAAAAAAAACACATGTTCCTTTAAATCCAAATATTCAAACAGCGCTACTGAAATTAGCGATCATTTAAAATTTCAAAAACAAAAAAACGTATGGTTCAGACTTGAGTTTCCCCTCGGGGCCTGAACCGCTGTCAGAGTTTAAGACCAAAAACGATTAGTTATTTGATGACAACTCTATTTTGACTTTTTTCCGTAAGTAGTGTACGTAAGATTTAGTGTTAACATTATGTTTGTGTAAAAATACACACAAACTTTTGAAAAACCAAAAATCAGTTTTTTTTAGTTTCCTAGTCTCGTGTTATTTTATCAAATACACAACTAGCTGTAAGATCACCTGTGACATTGACCATAGTTCTAATCATGTCCAAAATTCTATCTACAGAAAGTAACAATAAGATTCCAACCGGAGGAATTCCAACCGTTATGAGTATAGTAGACAAGACAATTACGCCAGCTCCAGGTACAGCAGGAGTTCCAATAGATGCCAAAAGGGAAGTTATGATTATCACGAGTATGGAGATCATACTTAATTCAATTGCAAAGAGCTGTGCCAAAAAGAAAACAGCTATTACCTGATACAAAGCAGTACCATCCATATTTACAGTGGTTCCAAGAGGAATTACGAATTTTGAGACTCTTGTATCTATTTTTAGATCCTCTTCTGCAGTTTTTAATGTCACAGGCATTGTTGCCATTGAACTTGCTGTTGAGAAGGCCAAAGTTTGCGGATTACGGAATTTTGAAAATGTAGAGGATACGGATCTTTTTGCTACAAACTTTAAGATTAATGTGTATACCAGCAACATGACTCCAAGACCTAGAATAACGGTTCCCATGTATACCCCCAATCCAACCATTGTTCCGATACCAACGGTAGCAACCATTCCAACAATCAATCCAAAAACTGCAAACGGGACAATCTTCATAGAAATTAACAAAATGTGCAAGGTTATTTTTTGAATTGATTCTAGTACATCTAGCAACGGTTTGACTGATTCTTTTGGAAGAACTGCCATTGACAGCCCTACAATGAGTGCCATCACCAAGATGCTAAACATCTGCCCTTCAAGATATGAAGAAATGGGATTTCTTGGAATTATGTTAGATATTACATTTGGAATGTCATCTAATGAAAAACCTTCTGTGACTTTCAAATCATCTTCAGAAAGATCATGTGTTTCTTGGAGTGCAGTAAGATCTAAAATACTTCCTGGCGCTATAATTGATGCAAGCGATACTGCTACCAGTATTGCAATTGTTGTAGTAATTACAAAATAAGTACCGATACCTAATCCCAGAGTTTTTAGTTTATCTTTTGCTCCTAAATTAGTTATAGCCACAACAATGGATGTAAAAATTAACGGAACAATAATCATCAAAATTACACTCAAAAATATGTTGGCAGGAATTTTAAGATACGATGATAAAGAATCAAGAGTATCATCCTCTAACCCAACACCTACATCATCACCTAAAATCAACCCTACACCAAGGCCTATGACTAAAGACAATACAACTTGAAGCCACAAATTTTTGAAGACGTAATTTTTTAATGTCATTTCATTCACTTTCAAATTAATTTCATGTTAGAATTTTTAAGAAAAAGTTTACGCATGGTGGAATAACTCAGGTCTTCCATAAAAGGAATTGAGCCAAAAATAAGCATGTCAGACAAATTCTTAACACAAAATGTGAAAGATGACTATTTTTACTCTTTGTCTATGAATTCGCCGACGCCAGGTGGTTCTGGAGCAAGGCCCTTTCGTTTTCTTATGTCCGCAACTGCGGTTTGAATCATAGATTTTGGAACTTCTGCCCATGCTTTGAAAGAAGTGTTCCACGTAGCACGTCCTGCTGTTTGGCCCCTCATCTCTTCAGACAAAGTAAATGTTTCAGAAGCTGGAAGTTCACCGGTGATGATACTACTTGCACCCTTTTGCTGCATGTCTAGTACCTTACCTCTCTTTCCAGAAAGAACAGTTGCAACATTTCCTACCAAATCGGTTGGAACTCTAACTTCAATTGCAAGCATTGGTTCAAGTATTGCAGTACCGGCAGTTAACAAGGCACCCATACAAGCACGTCTTGATGCAGGGCCCAATTGAGACAAACCTCTGTGTGCAGTATCCTCGTGTGGAACAAAGTGAGTGAAAGTAAATTTGCAATCCCTCATTTGCTCTTTACACATAGGGCCTTCTTTCATTACTTCATCAAAGCCAGAATTAATAGAATCAGTTGATTCATGTACAAACTGAACACCTTTTGTTCCGTTAATTAGCACATTACCTCGAGAATCAAATTTCATTACTCTTTTTATGGTATCAGTATCCCATCCTTCTTTCTTTAGAAGGTCTGAGACTACTTTCTTATCTTTCAAATCACTTATCTCTCCAGTTCTTAGCATGTGTGCAATGTTGGGTTCAAGTGGTTCAACTTTCATGAAAATTTTATTGTGTCTATTTGGGGATTTTGACATTATTGGTTCACATGTACCCTTTACAGTCTCTCTATAGTTGATGAGTGGTTCTGAAGTAATAATTTCAACTTTGGCGTCTTGAATACGGTGTGTAGCAACATCTAGGTGAAGGACACCCATTCCAGCTACAATTGTCTCACCGCTTTCTTCATCAATTTTTACAACTAAATTAGGATCTTCAATAGTAAGTTGTTTTAGAACTTCTACTAGTTTTGGTAAATCTTTAGGATGTTTTGGTTCAACTGCAACTTGAACGACAGGTTCTGATACGTATTTGACACCTTCAAACATTGGCATTTCTTTAATTGATGAAATTGTATTTCCAGCTCTGGCTTCGGTCAATCCCAAAAGTGCTGGGATGTTACCAGAGCCTAATTCACCAACTTGTTCTCTTTGGTTTCCCATGAAGAAATTTACTGATTGAACTCGTCCCTCTCTTTTTGCATCAATGATATTGATTGTTTGTCCATCCTTGATAGTTCCAGAGAATAAACGTCCAATTGCAACAGGACCTGCCGCAGGATCTAATACCATGTTTACAATCATCATAATAGTAGGACCATCATCGCTACAAGCCAAAAGAGCCTTTCCTATATCAGAGTCAAGATCCCCTTTCCAAATTTGAGGAATTCTGTACTGCTGAGCAACATGAGGAGGAGGATGGTGCTTTACCACCATGCCTAAAACTGCATCGGCTAATGGTGCTTTTTCAACTAGGTCAGAGACCTTTTCATTTTGATATGCATCAATTACATCCTTAAATGAGATTCCTCTTTCTTTCATGATATCTACATTAATTGCCCATCTGTCTTTTGCAGAGCCAAAAGTTACACTTGCATCCTGAATTGAAACTTTCCATTTCTCTTTGTATTCAGGTTCAGCATAAGTCTCCACCAATTGATTAAAGTTTGAAACAACTCCTGCTAAAGTCTCCTGCATTTTTTCTGGAGTTAGTCTTAGTTCTTTGATAAGTCGATCTACTTTGTTGATGAATAATACTGGTTTAACACGTTCTTCGAGTGCCATTCTTGTTACAGTCTCAGTTTGAGTCATAATTCCCTCTACAGCATCACATACTACAACTGCACCGTCAATTGCCCTAAGGCTTCTAATCACCCTACCACTAAAGTCGACGTGTCCTGGAGTATCAATCATGTTAATTACATATTCAGTGTCTTTTTGTGAAAAGTGTAAAGTTACGTTTGCCTGATAAATTGTAATTCCTCTTTCTTGCTCTTCTTTATCAAAATCCATGGCCAATGCTTTTCCGGCAGCAGATGGTGCAATAATTCCAGAATAAGCCAACAAGCTGTCACTCATGGTGGTTTTGCCGTGATCAACATGTGCAATAACACCGAAGTTTCGAATTTGATCCTTATTTTTAATAATTTTCAGAACCTCATTTGTGGACTTGTATTTTACCATATTCGCAAACCCAGTTAATCAGCTATTAAATCTTGTGAGAATTATAAGATCAATAGATCATATTGTCACTAACTTTACGAAGGTTTTTGGCCAAAACAAAGTTACAATCTTTTTTGTGTTGTTTTTTTGCCTCAAAAAGTGGTAGTAGTTGAGAGAAAAATGTGTAAAAAATTATTTGAGATATTTTATTTTTGGAATCAAAATTTGGAATAATTGTGTTTAATCCCACTTTTTTCAAATTTTTCACTAGTTGTGTATTATGTGCATTTTTTTCTTCAAAAATAATGACAGTATCACCTTTTTTTGCCGAAAAAAGTTCCATATGTGAAAATTGTTCTATGCGTTCATAGTGAGCATTGTAACCCAGCAACTCGTAAAATTTAGCAGCACAATACATTGCCACAGGATAGGTATGCATGTTTCCAAGAACAAAAATTCTTTTACTGATTTTGGACTTTTTTGCCTCAGAGTACGCCTTTTGGTAAAAATTGTTATTTTTTGGAATTCGGATAGGACTAACAAGGGAGATACAGGTAAGAGCACTTTCTAAAAAGCTGATACTGCCTGCTGTAAAAACATCAGCATTTGGTGATTGTAAAAGTATTGTTTGATGAGAAGCTTTGGCAAGTCTACTCTTAGGTTTGGATGTTATTGCTACAGATTTTTTTGCCATCTTTGCTACCTTGATGTTTGAAATAGTGTTGCCTGAAATTGAAACAAAATAGACGGATCGGTTTTTGGATAAGGATTTGTTTTTTAGAAGATCCAAAGGGTCCAAAGACTTGACAGAAAAGTTTGAGAATACTTCTGCGAGCATTGCAGAAGACAAAGAATCACCACTGCCTGTAAATATGGTATTTTTTTGTTGATTTTCAGAAATAGGTTTTTGTTTTTTAAAATTTTTTAGAAATTCTGGCTGTAATTTGATATCATTCTCATATGCCTCAATCGTATGCATATTATTTTTCAAATTTATCCATATATTAGAAAAACTATTGAAAAGTTGCAGAATTGATTGTGAGAATCAAAATAATTTTTGATAAAAAGCATCAAAAAAAATCACACCTTTAGATTTTACCTTAATCTGTATAGTATAGTTATTGCCATAGCAAGCTGGGATTTGGTAACCTTACGACATCGGTTACCAAAATCGTCTATGGCCTTAGATGACACAAGTTTTGATTTTTATAACGAACTTTTTGATGTGATATGTGGAAATTTCTGTAGGACACACTCCAGATTCAGATGATGCCTTCATGTTTTATGGTATGTTTACTGGTAAAGTTCCATCGCCAGATTTTGAAGTAAAACATGTGATTGAAGATATTGAGAAATTAAACAGAAAAGCAACAAATCCAGAACTGGATGTAACGGCAGTTTCTGTTCATGCTTGTGCATACATTCCCGGATACACTGTCTTGCGCAGCGGAGGTAGTTTTGGAATAGGGTATGGCCCAATAGTCACTGCAAAAAAACCCATGACTATAGATGAGATAAAAAAATGTAAGATTGCAATTCCTGGAAAAATGACCTCGGCCTTTTTGTTACTCCAGTTAATGATAGGTAAATTTGATTATGTAGAGATGAATTTCAGTGACATCCCTGAGGCTGTTAAAAACGGCGATGTGGATGCAGGGTTAGTGATTCATGAAACTCAATTATCATATGAGCAAGAAGGAAATGTCAAAATTTTAGATGTTGGAGAGTGGTGGGATAAAACAACCAATGGACTTCCAGTTCCATTGGGAATCAATGTAATGAAAACAAGCTTAGGAATGGATACCATTCATAAATTTGACAAATATCTTCAAGCATCAATAGAATACGCCTTGGAAAATCTAGATGATGCAATAGATTATGCCATGCAGTATAGTAGAGGCAAACCTCGAGATCTTATTGAAAAATTTGTAAAAATGTATGTAAATTCAGTTACTGTAAACATGGAAGATAGCGGAGAAGAATCCATCAGAAGAGTATTTGAAATGGCCAAAGAAAAAGGCCTTGTTCCAGATTTCAATCTAAGCATAGCCATCAAGTAATTATAGCACGAAAATTTTTTACAAATTATGGGAGATGGAATAGGAGGATCAATTATTGCATTCCTATCAAATAATGCCTTTGAATTACTAATCACACATCATCGTAAAGACAATCAGGAAGAATACGGTAAAACAGAAAAAATAATCATTGCAAAAATAGATAATCCAGATAATCCACAATATGAAGAAAAATCCCAAGAAGATTTAGAGAGAGCACTCAAAGGACGATTCGTGACATGTAATGTTCAATATAGAGACTCAAAGACCGATGCCTTGGTTTGTAATATTTTTGTTCAAAATCCTCCAGAGGGATTTTAGATAATCTTCAAGTGAAATTCTAGTGGTAAAATTATTGCTGCATTATCAATATTCCTAATATATGACGAAATAATTACAGAAAGTGATCAGAGTGGTTTTAGTAGATAAGAAAATTCTTGGAGGAGGTATTGCCATGCTTGCCGTGGGTTTAGTATTATTAGCAATCATCAATTCATCTATTCCTGCTGGCAAATCAGGCATGACAGAAGATGAAATCATTGAACTGATGATTCAAGAAGAAGAAAACAAGAATATGAACACACTTGCAAGTATTTTGACAGGAGTTGGATTTTTACTCATTCTAATTAGTTTTGGTGCCCGAAGAAAAAGTGCCGGTAGTGCCAAAAAAGAAGAAAAAAAACCCACCAC
>JBMSGE010000021.1:0-16274 GCA_049414205.1 Nitrosopumilaceae archaeon | reverse complement strand
GCTTTGGCATAAAAGGATTTGCAACAGGAAGTACTGTTACAAATCTCTGTTTGACATCTTAATTTTTTCTTTTTTTTTCAAAATTAATGGGGTTTAGCTTTTACGCCTAGCTAAAAAAACCAACACCTCTCTAGCTGAGACATCTGGGTGATTTGATGCTTGTCTGAAATAGTTAGGCACAAGTGTTAAACCCCCCCTAAAATCACATGATTTCAATAAAATGGCATTATGCCTATTGTGACTAATTTTGATAGGGGGTTTAGCTTTTGTGCGTAAAATCCAAAATTTTCAAAAAATTTGATGTTTGAAAAATTACAAAATCTAGATACTATCAATCATAATTTTTAGGGATTATTCAATAGATTGTACTGTTTTTGTTCCAAAAGTGGGGGGTTTCTAGGGGAAACTTTGGTATTCTGTGAATGTTCTTTACATTAAATTTCCAAAAGCATCTGCAAAAAACTCTGAAATCATATTCATAAGCCAATCTCCTGCTTCTCTTAATCCAGAAAAAGCATCATTTACCGGCGAAAAGGCCTCATTTACTTGGTTCTCATCTACTACTGTTTGTTTTTCATCTGAGATACCTGGAATATCCTTCATATTCCCGTCTTCTATAAAATCATCAAAATTTTCATGTTCGGTCAATATGCTATTTCCTTTTGACTTTGACATTTTATATCATGTTTGTTTGTTTTTTTGAACACCTCAAAAGGGGGTTTTACCCCCCATAACGACATGACTTGGTTGCGGTTTCTCTAGTCTAATGATGATAATGCAGTACCAACTTTTTTGGGGCCAAACTTACAAGGTTTTTTCCAAGTATCGGCGTTGCTAAAATACTGACTTTTGCTCTAGTTTTTCTCATACTCTGAATATCTCAATTTTGGATATAAGATCCGCGAAGGACTGATAAATCATCTATTTTTCTAAAAGGTTTTCAGGAGAAATCTTGCAGTTTTTTCATGCATTTGAGATACTCTATCTACTGCCTCAAACAGGGTCTGCTGATTGATGTCGACTTTGTCATCTAATACTACGTAAACTCCAATTTTCTGCTTTCCATCCTCTTCAATCATTTTGTGAATGGCTTGCAAAGAATAGCAATAATCCCCCACCTTTTTTTCAAACTTTTCTTTCTCTTCTGGACTAAATCCCAAATATCTTGAAATCTGATTATTCTTCATGATTACTTTGGAGCCGACCACAAGTAATCCTGGCTGTTTTAGTGGCTCAAAAATTTCAACTGGCACTCCTGCTTCTCCAGCATGCTTTACTAACACATGAAAAGAATTTTCGGGGTTTTTTACAAATTCAAATGAGAGACTATCATGGATTAGCCATCGCTCAACATTATCTCTCATTCTATTACTACTCATGAAGAATTATCCTTACTGGTCCTATATGATTCTAAATCACAAAGTTTGCAGAGCTTAATTTACAATATTTCTAAATTCGAATTTAGAAATATTCAATATATTGACTGTGAAAACTTGTGCTGTATTGCCTATAGATTAATGTCAAATCCTTGCTCAATTTCAGGTATCTGTGTTAACACTAAAACGTTGAGCATAAGCCCTATGATTGCAAGAATAATTCCCAAATAGAGACAATTTTTTGCTTTGTTAGGATCATCTTGTCGTAAAACAAAGTATGCGATAATACCTCCAATTAATCCTAAAAATATCGGTAAAAGAAACCATAAACCGCTTCTACGTTTTTCAGGATACATCAGGATTTGTGATTTATTTGGTAATAAAATATGTTCTTATTTTGAACTTGAAAGTTTTTTCTGAATTTGGGTTATTTCGATTTCTACTGTCTCAAGAGGATCTTCTACTTGGTTACGCTTGATTGAAAACATTTTTGGTTTTTCAAAATCTTTTGTACAATCAGGACATGCATAAACCAAAACTCTGTGTTCATTTGGTGCTTTTGGATTTGATAATCTGGGATAATACACTAACCTGGCGCCGCAATCAACACAATAGCGATTAGCCCTTTTAGTTCTGGCCAATGTAATCCTCCTGCATTATTGCTAATGTGCGATCATCTATTAGATCTATCCTGTCTAATTCAATACACCAAATAGTATCAATCGATCAATGTTTCTAAACTCGAATTTAGAAATATTATTGTAATAAATCTCCGGGTAGCAATATCAAATGTTTCTAAACTCGAATTTAGAAATAATAAGAAGCGCCGCCCATCAGACTTGAACTGACGACCGTCCGATTAACAGTCGGATGCTCTACCACGCTGAGCTAGGGCGGCAACATGTTTGTACCTTGGTAAAAGTGATTTAATCCTTGCTACGATTCCATTTAGACAATATGTCTAATCATCTTAGTTGAATTTTGCAAAAAAGTCTTTGATATCCTTAGAGTGATTTTCTACCAATTCGATGATTTCCAGGTGTTCTTCCCCTGTTGGCTCTCTTTTATGGACAATTTGAAAAGCACTTAGCGCAGAACCTACCATCTCTCCTACAAAAAAACCACACAAAAAATCACCTACACTCTTGCAATCCCAGACTTGACCTACTCTTGGAGAAGCTCCTGCAGACTTGTATAACTCGAGGGTTTCTTGAATTAACTTTGTAGTTTGCTCTTTGAATTCTGAATCTAGAGTCATTGAAAACGCAAAAATTCTAAAATGTTATTTTTCTATGCCTTTTTTCTTGTCATAGATGTAGATACCATCTAAGAAAACTCTGTGATCTTTGTTTTTTACTTTGGTCTTTAATTCGATATTTGCTGCAGTTTGAGTAACATCAGTCCATACCTCTCCGGTCAAAACTACATCTTCTCCTTTTGGAATTACTTTGGTATTGCCAACAATGTGGGTTTTTCTTGGAGCTCTTTCTCCTTGAAAGTTTTCAATTAAAATGGTTTTACCGTCAACTTTTACAGTAATTGGAAAGTGTGCATATACTACTTTCATTTTGATTGTGTATCCTTCAGTTAACCCTTCACAAATATTTCGAATCAAAGAACGTGCAGTATGCAAAATTGAATAGTCTCTTTTTCTTTTACCTAGTGCTTTTAGAGTTACTTTGCCGTCTGCAACTTCTACGTCGATTGGAATTTTTCTGAAACTCTTGAATGTTTTACCTAGTGGTCCTTGAAAGCCCAACATGTGTTTGTTAACAGTGATGTTGATTCCTTCTGGAATATCTATGGTTTCTTGAAATTGCTTAGTAGACATATCCTATCAAAAATCCTCCAATTCCTTTTGATACTGCTTCATGATGTGACATTACTCCTTGATTGGTAGTTACAAGAAGCATACCTCTGTTATATGCAGGCAAGTATTGCTGTTCCCAGCTATTGTATTCGTCTTGTTTTACTTTGAATCTGGGTGAAATTGCTCCGCATTTTGTAATTTTTGCAAGTAATTTTATTTTGAATTTTCCGCCTCTCTTGTCATCTACGTGTTCAAACTCTCCGATGTATCCGTCTTTTTGTAGGGTTTTGAGAACCTCTATTCCTAACTTTGATGTTGGAAGTATGATACATTCATTGTTTCTTCTAGTTTCATTGTTGTAAATTGTTCCAAATAGATTTGCTAAAATGTTAGTTGCTGGCATACTTATCACTGATTTTTCCTAAATCCTAAAGATACTGCTACTTCTCTGAAACATCGTCTGCATAACATTAGATCGTATTTTTGAATAACTGCTGTATAGTCTCCACATCTTTTACACCATCTTGATCCACGTCCAAATTCGTGCTTTTTTCTTCCTGTGAATTCATAACTTCTATCTTTGGCCATTATACTACGGTCACTCCAAACTCTTTGATTAGATAATCTTTTGCTTCTTCAGCTTTGATTACGTGCTGTTTACCTACATTTGCTTTGTGTTTACTTCTTTTTCTTATTCCGTAACCTGGTCTTGTTAGTGTAATAGAAATTCCTAAACCTAAAATCCCGATTTTTGGATCATACTTTACTCCAGGAATATCAATGTGCTCGTTTATTCCAAACGAATAATTTCCAAAGTTATCAAAGGACTTTCCTTTAACTTGATTTCCTTTTGCTTCTAACAGTCTCTTTAGTAGTGCTTTGGCATCTTCGCCTCTTACGGTAACTGCAACTCCTATTGGTTCTCCTTTTCTGATTCCCCAATCTCTTTGAGTTTCTTTGGCTTCTCTTGCAGTTGGACTTTTACCAGAAATCTGCTCAAGAGCTGTTTTTCCAACCTGGATAATATCTCCTGATCTTCCGAATCCCATGTTTAGAACAACTTTTTCAAGGGATATTTTTCGCATTGGGTTTTCAGTAGTTTGAGACATAGTATCACTTTATTTGAATAACTGGCTCCTCTTTTCCAATAACCATTACAACGTCTGCAGGAATTTCGATTTTTCTTTCTTCTAATGCTAATAGTATTCTCTTTGGAAGAATGAAAGAACCTTCTTCAATTGTTTCAATTTTACCAATTTGACCTGCGTTAACTCCACGTGTAACTAACACATGTGAGTCTTTTTCTAATTTTAATACTTCAAGTATCTTTTGCTCTGGAATTTGAATCAAACAACTATCACCTACATTGACTTGTGTATCTGAAATTACTGAACGACCATCATGGAATCCAATCTGTGTTTTTCCATCTTTGATTGTGGTTTTACTACTAACTCGAACAATTTTTTTTGCTTTTTCAGACTCGTTAATTTTTACCGGCTTCAAAATTTTTCCATCAGTTGGAACTAATCTGTAGATGTCTGATACATCTTGTAGTTCTACAACATCCATTAATCCGATTCCAGTATGTAATGATTTTCTTACCACGCCGTCGATTTTTACTCTTCCACCATAAATTGCAGTCTTTGCTTCTCTTAGTGATGTTACAATCTTTAGTGTGTCTCTAAGAAAAACTGCAGTTGGAATGGATGCTTGTTTTCTATGTGGACCTGGTTTTACTGTAATTACAAATCGTTTGCTTTTTCTGTTAATTCCCCAGAACTGAGGTGCCATTTGTCGTTTGAGTTTTTTACTTCCTGCTATGCTTACCATTATTCTTCAGCCTCCTTTTCTTGTGGTTTTTCTACTTTTGTTTCTTTAGTTGGGGTCTCTTTTGGTTTTGAAGATGGTTTTTTACCCTCAAGTTTTGCCATTCTCCATTTGTCACCTGTATTGAGTCCTGTAACTATAACGTTAGATGAATGAATATACACATCAAATTTGTCTCCTTTGGTTTTTTCTTTCTTTACTCCTTCAATGGCAATACTACTTTTTGGAATAGATACTTCTGATACTTTGCCGTCTACTCCTTTGAATTCTCCTCGTACAATTTTTACGGTATCCCCTTCAACAACACGAACGCTGTTTTTAGAGTACTTCGTTTTGAGGTCTTTTGATAATGGACTTGAGACTTGTTTACTTTTAGTAGCTTGAGATGCACGATAAATCATTTTGTTTCTCATTTTAGTTGGTTTCATCTTATACCACCATTGATGCCAAGTTAGCTACTCTTGGCCATTTTTCTGAAGCTTCTGCTGCTACTGGTCCTTTGATGTCTGTTCCTTTCATCTCTCCTTCTGGAGTGATTAGCACTGCTGCATTGTCTTCAAAACAAACTCTTACACCATTTAATCTTCTAACTGCATATTTTTGTCTGATAATTACTGCACCATACACTTGTTTTCTTAGCTCTGCTGGTCCTTTCTTTACAACTACATTACAAAAGTCTCCTACCCCTCCTGCTGGAAGTCTTGAAACTCTTGTCTTGTATTTTGTTACATTGATTACCTCTAAAATTTTTGCACCAGAATTGTCTGCACAAACTATGTTTGCTCCAACTGGAATTGATCTTGTTACGTATGGTCTAAATTCTGCTACTCCTTTACCTGCTTGTTTTGCCATTATTCTTTAACCTCCACAACTACATATGATACTGATTTTGCAATGGGTCTGCATTCTGCAGTCAATACATGGTCTCCTAATTTGACTTCCATACATCCAGGAACATGAGCATGAATTGTGTTTGTATTTCTTGCATATCTTTTGAATTTACTAAAGTAAACTGGTGCCTCTTTTTGTAGAGTTACTGTTTGTTTTGCTTTGTCACCTGTGATTTTACCGTCAAATAATTTTCCACGAATGGATAGTCTTCCATGAAATGGGCAGTGAGCGTCATTACACTCTTTTGTAGGTGCCTTTACGTCTAGTCCTATGTTTTGAGTCATGCTTTTCCTCCCAATCTATCAAATGGTCTTTTTTGAATTTTGGAGCCATCTACGGAGACTTTGTTGTTTTGCAAGGAGAATCCCCATGTATTGTTGGCTTTTGGAATTGACATTATTCCTTTTTTAGTATTTAGTGTAAACATTGATTTTGTTTCATTGGTTATTGTTCCATTTAATCCTATGAATTGTGTATTGGATGATTGTGTAATTTGTGTGGCTAGTCCAATAAACTCATGTTTCATAATGTTATCTGCTGTGATCATTTCTTTTTCATCTCGTTTAGTTGTGTAAGCATTCTTGCGATATCGTGTCTTAGTGCCTTTATTTTCCCACTTTCTTTTCGTAAGGTTCCTTTAGATCCGTCTACTCTTAATTTTCCAAGTTCACTTCTTGTTTCTTGAATTTTACTTTTAAGATCTTTTTCATTTAGTGCACGTATAGTTTTCATGCTAATTCGGGTCATTACTTTAATGTCTCCTCTACTTCTTCAAGAGTTTCTATGTCTTTCATTTTTTCTTCTTCTTGTGCAATTCTCTCTGATTCTGATTTTGCAGTGTCTTTTTTTCCTTCTACTTTGACTACTTCTACTTTAACATCTTCAATTGCAACTTCTTCTACTTTGATTTTTGTTTCTTCAGTTTTTTCTTTCTTTGGCTTTTCTTTTTGCTTCTGTTCTTTCTTTAGTTCAAATTCTGGTACAAATTTTTCTTTTCTTGCGATTCTAATTCTAATTCCAATTAATCCCATTGCAGTGCCAACATGTGCGATATCTTCTGCTACAATTACCTCTGCGTGATGTCCTGCTCGTGGTAAAACTCCTGCAGTATGTTTTTCAAATGCAGAACGGTCACCACGAAGTTTTCCTGAAATTGTAATTTGAACTCCCATTGCGCCGCCTTCCATGACTTGCTTTAGTGTCCACATTGTTGCTCTTCTAAAGGCAGTTCCTCGTTCAAGGTGAGCTGCCATTCTATTACACATTACACTAGGAGATAATTCTGGTTTTTCAATTTCGTTTACAGAGATTTGTGGGTTTTTTAATCCAAAATCAGTCGATAATTTTTCAGTTAGTTCTCTAATTCCTGAACCTTTTCTTCCAATTACAATTCCTGGTCTTGTAACATGTAGTGCTACTCTGGTACCAGTTGGTGTTTTTGAAATTTCGGCATGAGAAAATCCTGCTTCTTTAATTGCATCTCTTAGGTAATCTTTGAGAAGCATCATGTTGTAGTTATCTTTGATTACGTTTTTGACTGATGACATTTTAAATCTCCTGAGCTACTAGCTCGACATGTGTTAGTACGTTGTTCTTTGGAGTTGCACGTCCCATTGCTCTTGGTGTGAATCTTTTTACTAAAACTCCTTTGTGAACTGTTGCGTTTATGATTTTTAATCTATCTAAATCCATTCCTTTGTATTCTGCATTTGATTCTAAATTATCTAAAACTTTGATAAACTCTTTTGCTGATTTTTGGGGATATCTACCTGACATCATTCCAGGGTCTGACCTGTGACCTACTTGATTTTTGTATCTTCCAAATGCAACTGCTCTTTCCTTGTTGACTACTGCTTGCAGATAATCTCTTGCCTTTTCAATGGATAGTCCTTTGATAGCAACTGCGATTTCTCTTGCATGTTTGTGTGAAATGTCTTTTTCTCTTAGAGAAGAGCGAACATGTCTTGTAGTATCATAATTTTGAAATGCGTAATCGAATCTTCCCATAATAATCACTTCAATGGTACGTAGAGACTGGATCTGGATGCTCCTACACCTGGTGCACCATGGTTTACTCTCTTGTTGGTAATTACATATTCTCCAAGATAATGTCCTACCATTTCGGTCTTAATTCCTACTGGGACGAATTCTTTTCCTGAAAATACATTTACTGTAACTCCTACCATGTATGGAAGGACAATCAAATCTCTAAGATGGGTTTTGATTGGTGTTTTTAATTTGCCTGCTTTTGCAGCTTTGATTTCTTCGATTAGTTTTCTTTTTCCATCGGTAATTCCTCTGGTAAGTGATCTTCTTTGTCTTGCGTTGAATAATTGGAATAATTTTTCTAATGAGGTATTGTCTAAATCTTCTTTTGAGAGTCCTCTATATGTAAATTCTTTAACCATTTCTATTCTCCTGAGTCTGTGGTTTTGAGGTTTTATGGTCCATATTATAGCATTCCTATCTTTGTTGCCAAGTCTCTTGCTTTTTCAGTTGTCTCAAATTGAACAAAGGCTTTTTTGCCATAAATTGTTCTTGCAGTGTTTACATTAGTTGCTTTTTGATTGTAAAGTGTAGTAACAGCTTCGATGATCTCTGGCTTGCTTGCTTCTCTATTTACAATAAAACAGATCTTACTTTCATTTTCAACCATTGCAAATGTTTTTTCTGTAATGTATGGCTTCAAAATGATTTTGCTTGCTTGATCTACGTTCATTGTGTCTTCTCCATCAAGTTAAGGTGTGTTGATTTGATTTTTGCAATTTCTTCTATTGCTCCTTTTGAATATACTGTTAATCTAATTGGATCTGATCCTGGAGATAAATCCAAAACACTAAGATCTTTGACTGACCTTGCTTCTACTCCTGGAATTGCACCGCAGGCTTTGCGAATATTTTTGGAATCTTTTGTTACAAACAAAACACTCTTTCCAACTTTTTTGGCTCTACCTCTAAGAGATGATTGACCAGTTCTGGCTTTCCTTGCTTGTAGTCTTTCTACATCTTTTGATAGTTTTAGAGATTCTATGACTTTGGACATTTCACTTGCTTTGGAAATTGCTTCAATGTCATCTGTTACTATAATTGGAAATGATTCTATTTCATCGACTTTGTGTCCTCTTGATTGTACTTTTTCTTTTGATGCAGTAGCTGCTATTGCAGAACACAAAGCTAGTTTGTTTTCTTTTTTGTTTAATTTTTTGTAAATTACCTTGTTTACATTGGGTGGGTGAGCTTGTCTTCCGCCTCTGATTGATGCGACTTCTCCTGCTTGGCCTTGTCGTCCACCGCCACCTCCACGCATTCGGGCAATACGTGCAATGCCTTGACCTGTTGGTGGGGAGTTTGAATCTGCAACTACATCCATTCCTGCAGTTGGATGTCTTCCCTGTCTTTGGAATTTATGTGAATTAAGATTAGTCCATGCTTTGTGGATAAGTTCTCTTCTAAATGGAGTTGAGAAAACTAGAGGTAATTCAATTTCTCCTTCTTTGTCTCCGTTAATGTTCAATGAGGTGGTTTTAGTCATACTACTACCTCCAAGATATTTGGTTTTGATACTTTAGCTGGTGCGTTTCTAATTTGACTTCTAAGTTTGATTAGTCTTCTATATGTTCCCGGCACTGAGCCTTTGAGAATAATGTAATCTCCTTTGACGAGACCAAAGTGTTTGTAGCCTCCATCTGGATTAATTTTTATTTCATTGTTTTCAGTATTGCCCATAATCATAATTCTTTTGTCATATTCTACTCTTTGATGGAATCCCATTTGACCTGCTCTTGGAACTGTATACATGACGTATTGTGGAGATATTGGACCAAGAGAACCTAACTCTCTTACTGTCTTTCTTGATTTGCGTTGTTTTTTCTTTGCACCAAATCTTTGAATAACTCCTTGCCATCCCTTACCTTTTGTAATGGCTGCTACATCAACAGTAGATCCTAATTCAAAAATTTGATCAATTTTAATTTCTTTTCCTAGTAATTCTTTGACATGTGCAAATTGTTTTTCAATATTTCCTCCGCGAACTGATGCTTCAAAGACATAAGGTTTCTTTTGTTCTAGACCTGCTGCACGTGGAGATACTGCTACAATTGCAAAAATCTCTTTAATTTTTTTAAGGTGTTTTTCAGCTTCTTCTACTGCGCCTTCTTTACTTTTTATTGTAATTTCTTTTGCGATGTTTTTTGGAATATCTTTTGCATACACATCAAACTCTGCATGTGCTCCATCTACATTTTTAGAATATCCTCTAATTCCCAAAACTGTTACTGGTGGTGTTACTAACACTGTTCCAAGACTGACAAGTTGTTTTCCTGCGTTTGGGGTTTTATCTCGATCATCAATGCTGACTATCTGAACACATCCAGCTTTGAAACCGCAATGAGCTAAGATCTTTGGTTCTTCTGAATTAACTTCAGGCCAAGAACGAATTCTTGCTTCCATACTTTTTGCACGTCCTCTAGGTGAGTATGCAAGACTTCCTCTTCTTGGTTGACTGTGTTTTCTAGCTCCCATGGATAAAACGAAATCGACGATATCCGACTAATAAACCATGTGAGAATGTCGTTAACCTCTAAAAATTCAGTGGTTAACGAGGAATTTTGAAAATCTAAGGAGATAATGTTTCATTGACTAGATTCCAAATGGTTATTCCGCCAATAATCACTCCAATTACTCCCATACCAATTGCCAATATTAGAAAATTCTTTTTTTCAGCCATTTTATCCCGTATTGTAGGCGTTAATTATTGAAAGTGTTCCAAGTAGGGCTTCTTCTAATCTGACAGTTTCAGTAGCTTGGTTTGGGAAAAAGTTCAATGTCTTTGAGTTTTGTAGATTACTCATCTTTCCTCCCATTATCTGGTGAACCCCTTGTTCAGGTGAACCAAACACCACTAGCACTGGTTTGCCTGAATTTGTATAACCTGTAACTTGTTCTTTAGTGGCAGTTTTTCCTTTTCTTGAGGTAACTATGGTTAGACCTTTCCATTCTTTGATTAGAGAAAAGAGATTTGATCTTTCTTTTAGGGTGTATCCCCAATAAACTGGGGCCTCTTCTTTTGTTATGCCTTTTACCTCGAAATTTGGATACCCTGACTTGAATTGGACAGTGATTCTTTTTCCAAGCTTGTCATGGCTAAAAAATGGGACAAGAGTATTAATTCCGACATCGACAAATCTTTTTCCTTTATAGCTAACAGTGATACCTTCTCTAACATCGCCTTTTTTGATTTTTTTTGCATCAGCTGGTGTGATGTGGCTTGGAATTTTTAATGGGTGTAAAACTCCTGCAAATTTCAAATCATTCATTTTTGGAAATAATCTTTTACGTAAAAATTGAGGTGTCTCCAAATATTTCAAAATCAACAACATCAAGTTTCTGTCTTCTTTGTTGTTTCCGTCTTGGTAGATGTAAATTGTATTAACTCTAAAAATTGCACAAGCTCTTGCAATCTCTGAAATCTTTCGGGTCTTGTCTACCTTTTTGGTCTCATCAGAAAGTGACGAATCAGGAATAGCAATAGATAGATTCAATGTAATTTTTTTCTGTTATGTTAAATTAATTATTTATCCCCGTGTGGAAATTTCTCTTTTGCAGTTTTTGCAAGATTCTCAATTTGGTCTTCGGAAATTATTTCAAACAATCCTGTTTCTTTTTTGATTTGAGCCATTCTGATGTGGCTTGTTCCTTCTTTGTCTTCACTTGAAAGATAAATTGCAGCTACTGCCAAAGCTGCTGCATCATCAAGAGACATATCTTCATTGTAGGTTTTCTCTAAAAAGTCAGTTACCTGATCAGAGCCTGAACCAATTGCAATTGCATCATATGAGATGTATGTTCCGCTAGGGTCAGTAAGGTATAGTTGAGGTACGTTGTTTACAACACCGCCCAAAATCAAAGAAACACCAAATGGTCTTACTCCTGCATATTGGGTGTATTGTTGGGACTGGTCTGCCAAATGCTTGGCAATCGTCTCTACTTCAACTGGTTCATCATAAATCAACTTGTTACTTTGAGAAAAGAATCTGGCGTTATCCACTTGACTTCTGGCATCTGGAATGTATCCTGCTGCTGCCACTCCTACGTGGTCATCAATTTGAAATATTTTTTGAGCATGATCTGAAATTTGTAATTTTCTTGGTTTTTCTTCTACTGCAATTACGATGCCGTCTTTGCTTTTTACTCCCACGGCAATTGTTCCTCTTCGGACAGTTTCTATGGCATACTCTACTTGGTATAGTCTGCCGTCTGGTGAGAAGACTGTGATTGCTCTATCGTAACCTTGTTGTGCAGGAAGCATTTCGATTTGAATACTTTGGAAGATTAATTTAAGTCTAGCCTATCTATTTTGGCGTGAGATTCGAAATTGAGTTTTCAGGGCATGAAAATATCAGATCAAACCATAAAAAAACAATCGAAATCACAAAAGAGTCTGAATTAACTGTGAGGGGAGACTGTATAGTTGGAGTTAATGCAAACTATAGCTGCTCAGATCTTCCAGAAGATCTTAAAGAAAAACTTCGAGATCCATCATCTGAAATTGAATTCTCAATTAGAGTTGAAGACCATGAATTTATCATAAAAGGAAAAGGACATGAGGATCTTATCTTATCACATCTTGAAGACATTGTAATTAGAAAAAGCAACTTTGTTTGTCCAAGAACCCTTGCTGTAAAATGTGACAAAGCTTCTGACCTTTTGCCAAGAGAGATGGTATCCCTACTACAAAATCCAAATACAAAAGGGACCTTTACAATTAATGTGAAATAATTATTGCAGAAAAATTACTAGTTAGAAAATTGCTTGTTCCATTTTTCTGACCATGTTGCAATTAGGTAAATCGAAAATATTGTAAATCCTAATTCGATTCCAAGACTCGAAACAACAAAAGTCAGATTATCACTCTCTAGGTCTTCAGAAAAATCTTCTAATTTTTCAATCCCTTTCTCTTCAAAGACAACACTGAACATAATTCCAATAACTATCCCTGCGATTACTAGTTGTGGGGCAATAACATAAAGAAAATACTTTCTGAGTTTTTTTATTCTGTAAAACGCCCACAAATCCAAAATAGGAATAAACACGACAAAAATAATCTGCCACAATACACTTACTGGTTTTTTTGCTGGCATACACGTTCAAAATATTCTGAGTTAATTACTGTATGTGCATTGATCGATGATTTGATTTGCAAAGTGTGAGAAATTTATAGGAACTAGAACAAGTGTTTGCATGGGACGTAAAACCAATATTTTCATTCTCATACCTTTAGCTGCATTTTCTGCACTAATTTTGGGTGCTGGCATGTACATGACAATATGCAAAAATTCAAACTTTGACTTTTTTGGCTGTTGATTTGTTATCAATTATTCTTTGCTTTAGTTAAATCTGGTTTAGCAAGAATTTCTTAAACTATCACGTTTTGATAAAATTGTGCAAAAACCGCAAATTGAACTTCCTGTATCAAAAAAACCAACTGATGCTGAGCTCAAAAAACTGCGTGAATATTTCAAGGATATGCCAATTGATGAAATTCTTTCGGGACTAAAATTTGCCAAAAACAGATGGTCTGCAAAAGATTCTGGGACTCTAAAGGTTGGACGAAAAAGCATTATCCAAAAAGAGGTCCACTCGGTAACCACAGAGCAGGCTCAGTGGAGGCTAAAAAACTGGAAGATGATGATTGCAAATTACCGGAGACGTGGATACAGCTATCCTACAATATCTAGAATCAAAAAAATTCTGATACAAAAAAGCAAAAAGAAATCAAAATAAAATTAATTTTGTTAAATTAATGTGCCTGCAGTTCTTCTCTGTACAATCTCGTGTTTGAGATTATCTGGAACTTCAGGAATTGATACTTTGGATTGACTTTCAATTACCGAGTGTGCTTCTTCTAGTATTGCCATGGTATCTGGATTCTCTGATATTCCTGCATCCATGATTCCTGCATCTGTAACTGCTGAACCACTAAGAACATCACCTAGAATGGATGACAAATCATTCATTGATGCGTTAGCTTCTGGCATTATTCCGCTAAGTGAGGAACTCAATCCCTTGATTAGAGACATTGCAGGACTCAAGGTAACTACGACGTCTCCTAACTCTGAGACTGTGCTGAGTCGTAACTGTACTTGTTCCATTGATAATTTTGCACCACTTACCATGTTTTTCATCTTTCTTACCTGAGCAAGTTCATTTGCATAGGCCTTGGCATATCCATTATTGTGGGTTTTTTGAGCATTGACAATTTTTTCAAAGATAGAATCATGTTTTCTTTGAAGTTTGGTGTTGATTCCATCTAATTTTGTAATTTGTGACTGTAATTTTCTCTGGGCAAACTCGATTTTGTTTTTTAGTGGTTCGTCTGGTCGGACTTTACCCATGACTTTTTGGGAGAGACTCTCCCCGCTTGCTTTATTCCATGAGTTACTAATCAAATCTTAATTGCTCCGTAGAGTGCTTGGAAATTTTGTTTTAAACTAATTTGTCACTGTTGCCTCTGTACCCTCAGTTACAAGATACTCTGGTTACAATCTAACCAAAGGTAAATGTGTAAATCTCAAAGCCCTTACCATGGATTTTAATCTCTAGTTCATGGGTGGCAGACTCTTTGCTGCTAATGATGTTGTACAAGTTTGGCTCTGTAACTAGTATGGTGTTTCCCTCCTTCATGTCAGAACCTGCGTATTTTTTATCTACTGGAATCCCATCAAGATAAATCTCCAACTCTGCATTATTTGCCGTAACAATGTTTACTTCTTTTGCATGGTAAAGAACCTTGATTGAACCTGTATCTGATTCTAGTTTCATACTGTCCTCTAGATTTGCCCACTTACCTATTGGGTAGAATTTATGCAAGTCTAACTTTTCTGGTTGGGAATATTGGATAATTTGATTTTGATTGAACCCTTCTGTACTTCCTAATTGATTTCTTCCTTGAGCAAATTTGTATCCAAAGTACAACTCTGGAGTTCTAAAACTAGTGTGTTGAAATTCTTCAATTTCCACTAATGACTCTGCAGATGCTACTTGTAGTCCAAGTGAATATGACCTTTCTTTTAGAAGTTCTTGAATTAATTTTTCAGTTTCTTTGTATGCTCCTTCTCCGATATGATCATACCTGATGTATCCTTCATGATCTGCAACATACTTTCTTGGCCAGTATCTGTTCTCAAATGCTTTCCAAGTTTCCCAGTCATTGTCCATTACAACAGGATATGTTATCCCATGTTTTTCCATTGCAATCTCTACATTGTCTTTGTCTTTTTCAAATTCAAATTCTGGAGAATGAATCCCGATAATAAGGAGACCTTCGTCTGCATACTTTTCATTCCATGCAGTAATGTATGGTAGGGTTCTGATACAATTGATGCAGCTATACGTCCAAATATCATAAAGGACAACCTTGTCTTTCATTTGCTCCTTTAATTTTTCAGGTGTGGTGTTCAGATAGTGCGCAATTCCAACTATGTCTGGAGCTTTTTTAAATCCGGATTTGTCAATTTGAATTTCAGGGTCAAACTCTTCAATTGATGCAGGGTTGTCACCTGAATCAAGAGTAGAAAATATTATGCTGAGTGCTCCAACTGATGCAGCAATTACCACTGCCAAAATAATTGCGGTTTTAATTTCTGATTTCATTTTATCATCCTAGCAGTAGTAAATCATTGAGCAGTGGGAAATTTGCAATATATGCCAATTGGTTTGTAAATACTAGAATTCCTAAAAGTATAATGAATCCGCCAAGAATTAGATTATAATATTTTAGATGTCTGCTCATTGATTTTATGACTCTGCTTGCTCTTGAGAAAAACACTCCCATCAAAACAAAAGGAATTCCCAAACCTAACGAGTATACTAGTAAAAGATTGAATGCGACTGATGGTGTGGTTGCAGCCAGTGTAAGTATGGTTCCTAAAATTGGACCCACACATGGAGTCCACCCTGCAGCAAATGCCAATCCAAAGACAAATGAGAGAGGATAACTTGCCTTTGATCTTTTTGGAATGAATTTTTTCTCAATGTTTAATTTGTTAATTTTTGTAGAAAGCAACAAAAAAGCCCCAAAGCCTACAATGATCACTCCTCCTATCTGATTGAATCCTTGAATTAATTCTGCTGATGAGCTAGTTAGAGTACTGTTGATTATCACCCCTAGTGTTGAGAAAACTACTGAAAAACCTAGTACAAAAAATACAGTATTTAGAATAATTTTTGTTCTGTTAATTGAAATGGTTTGAGATCCTTCTTTTTGGTTCAACTCACTTATTGTAGATCCTGAAATGTATGCCAAATATGCTGGAATCATTGGCAAAATACATGGAGCCACGAAGGATCCAAGTCCTGCAAGAGCTGCCACTG
>JBMSGE010000020.1:0-16599 GCA_049414205.1 Nitrosopumilaceae archaeon | reverse complement strand
CTGCGTCCATTTTATTGCCCAATTTAGTAGATTAATCCCCTGCACCATACCCTATATTTGGAGAGTCAGGAGCAATCTTGGTTATGGAAGGAGATGCATGGGATGACATGTCTTCACAATACGACAACTGTGTTGAGAAAAATCCTGATGCTGTAATTTCAGGGTACATTGCTGAAGAAATGAAGATTACTGCTAACTTGTGCAAGAAGATGATCAAGCCAGATAAAAAATATACAATAATTGACATGGGTTCAGGAACTGGAAGGGTGTTGTTTTCATTATACAAAATGTTAGGTGATTCAGTATCCTATTGTGGTCTTGATGCATCAGAGCAGATGATACAAATTTCAAACCAAAAACTACTTGATTTGGATATCAAAAATACGACCTTTCTATACTATGATACTACAAATCCTTCAATTGATGAACTCTTTGATGATGATTCTGCAAAAATCACAATGTGCATGTACAATACGGTAGGAGTGATTCCCCCATCTAAGAGACATCAGTTCTTTGATAATATGAAAAGGCTTGCAGGAAAAGAAGGGTTGGCTCTAGTTTCAGCATTTAATGGAGATGATTTTGCCTTTGCTGCACCAAAAATGTATCATCCAATGAAAGAGATGGTAAAAAAGATAGATGAAGACTCTTTTGATGAGAAAAGACTTGCATTTAGAAACAGTCTTGGGTATTATAGCCAGTGGTTTACAAAAAACCAATTAAATAATTTTTTAGACTCAAAGACAGAGCCAATTCCAATCAACGTATCGATTAATAATAAATCCCACACACTTGGTCATGTTTTTACAGACAGGCAAGTGTGAACTAGTCAATAGTGTATTTTAGAAACTCAACCAAAGCCAAACGGAATGCTGGCAAATGAGGCAATTATTGCAACTAGGATAATCAATCCAAAGGCTTTTCCTGTACCAAACCCATGAACTGTCTTTACTGCCTTGATTGTAACAATTAACGCCCATATGGCAAATCCAATTCCTAAAATTGCAAGCAATATCACATATACAATAAACGAGCCAAGCAGTGAAAAGACATCTTCTTCATCTAAATTAGGATCTAAAAGTGAGGATGACTCTATTGAGGTAAAAGAGCCCCACATAAGAAAAATCAGTATGGCCATGATTATTGTAATTGGAATTGCTACAGCCTCTATGTGAAAAATTACTGAGAATACTTTTTTCCAGCTTTTATTTCCATCAAGACTTTTTCCAATAAAATAATACAGCATTGCTGAAACAAATCCACTCAAAATGCTCGAAGCAATGGATAACCCTACAGCAGAATCACCCAAAGGAAATGTTTCATCAATTTCTTCTGCACCATCAAATTCAAAGTAAGCATCATCAAGGGGCATCATTACAAACGGAAGAATAACCAAACCCCCAAGAATTGATGAGATAATCAACAATGCAACTGACTGTGGGAAATATTTCTCCTCGTTGTCCCTGATTTGTGAAAAAGCAGAGTTGGGCGAGATAATTACTCGTAAAATTATACTAGGATCAAAGAAGGACAAGAACTAAAAATTATTTTGTTTGAAAACTGATAAGCATTGTGAGTAAATTTTTCCATGAAAAGTAGTTGAAATTATTTAGAAAAAAATTATCGACTATTACAAATCAAAGGCCATTATTGGATTTAACATTTATCTGCTTTTTTGAAAAATCCAAGGCTTCTGCTTGAATTGGAACAAGAACAATTCCTAAAACTAAAACTGTAGCAATCAATGGAAATTTGAATTTACAAATTCCACTAATTGCAAGTTTTCTTCTACTATCACCCAAAGTATTACTTTCATAAAGGTAATTGTTTTAGTTAAATTTGATCCTAATTCAAATCAAAAATAATTTTTAATCTTTTTGAGAGATTTGCGCGATTTTAAAAACACTCTATTTTTTAGGGATTTTGATAATGAATGTGGTTGGATTTTCCCTTACTGATATTGAGCCTTTATGATTTTCTATGATTTGTTTACAAGATACTAATCCCAACCCAGTTCCAGTCTGTTTAGTGGTCTTTAGTAATTCAAAAATTTCATTGTTTTTCAAACCAACAAAACCTGGACCCGAATCTTCAAATTCTATAAATAGATGGTTTGAATCTTCTTTGCTTCGAATGGTTATTTTCCCCGTTTTCGCCCCTATTGCCTGAATAGAATTACTCAAAATATTTTTGAAGGCAATTTGAAGTTGGAATGGATCACCAAAAAAAGACAGGTCCTTTTGAGGAGAATCGATTTTGATATTTTTTGGAATTGTAATACTTGCAATACAGTCCCCAATGAGTGAGTTTAAACTCAGTTCTTCTTTTTCAATTGGATGAATTCTTATGAAATCTAAAACATCATCTACTTGATGAGATATTCTCTCAAGGTTTGTTGAAATAATTTGAAATTTTTCTCGTGCCTTTTCATTTGATGCAAAATCATTATCTTTTTGAATTAAATTCAAAGCCATGTTGATGTTAGATAGTGGATTCCTAATATCGTGAGAAAATCTGCCTGCAAGCTCGCCTAAAGCGGAGGTTCTTTCTTTTTTGATCATTTCTTTTGTTAATTTCATGTTTTTTACCAAAAGTAAAAGGGCATAAAACAAAACCAAACTCATTACATATCCCATTATGGGGATTAACCATCTGATATTTTGGGGATTTTCTACCATGGGCAAGGTTCCTGAATATGTGAAGAACCACTGCTTGTGTCCAAATTCTATTACTTGAGAGTGCGAAAAAAGAAGTTCCTTTGAATTTGAATCAATTTTTGTTGAATCAAAAAATAGATTTTCTGAAATTGTAGGACTGTCGTAAATTTTGATCTCAATGTCTTTGAAAATTTCAGTATCCCAAATTCCTTCTACAAAATCATTCATTCTAAAAACAGAATACACCAATCCTTGTAATTTCACCTGGTCTGTAGTATCGTCAATTCCATAAACTGGTAAAAGCATCAAAAAACCATTTTGTACATCTTTGCCAACTTCTTGGACCAGAGTTATTTTTCCAGTGATTGTTGTTTGACCTGTATTGATGGCTTCATCTACGGATTGCCTTCGAATTTCCTCGGTATACACATCATATCCTAAAGCACGGGTATTTCTAAAATCATGAGGTTCTAAGTAAGTTACTGGATAGTATTTTGTCCGTGTTCCTTCTGGATGAATGGTAAACTTGATGTCATATTTTTCTAATTTTTCATAAAATGCAATTTTTTCCTCCTCACCTGAAACATATTCTATGAACCCTACTCCTTGGCTGTCAGGAAATCGATTTGTGATTTGTTGAATATTAAAGAAATTGATAAATTCGTTTGGAGTCACCTCGTAGGATGAAGCAAATAATCCTTGAAATCCCATTAAAACTTGCTCATGAGTTTGCAGTTTACCCTGAATTTGCAAGGTCATTTTGTCTGCTAGTGCAATAAATTCTAGTTCTTGTGATTGTTTTTCCAAATCAAGAATGGTAAGCCAAATTATTGTAGTGAACACTATTGAAATTCCTAATGCAATCCAAGGAGTAAATTGATAATTCATAAGTTATACTGACCTTAATTTCATAAAAAGTATCGTTCCAAAACCCAAATGAAAGAATTTTCAATTTAGTCTGATTCCATAGCAGTTTCAGGTGTGATTTTGGGAACGAGTAATAACTATGGATGCATTCTACAGGAGAGACTAAATCTTAAACTCACAAAAACTCTTGAAATTACAAGCATTGCACTTTGACTGGCTGTTGTGATGTTGGGGCTCTGCAATGTCAAGAGCAATAGTTGCAAATTTTTCCAACGACGTATGCAGGTAATGCAGTGAAAATGCATCCTGATATTCAGAAAATATCTTGTATGGCTCGCGGGTCTTTCTATCACAAATTCGCAACTCCCATTTTTTTTTAGCATGGGGTAAATCAAACCAATCCTCTGGATTGTTTCCCCTCTTTCCAGAATAAACCGAATTCAGATATGCCAAAACTTGTAATAGTTGACTAGGGTAGGGTTGGGTTTTTTGCTCATATGTCTGTGGTCGTCCCACAAACTTGTCATCTTGAACTAAAAGTGTTCCATCAACTCTCATTATTTTATCGATTCGACCAGACAGTGTAAGCAATACATTTTCTTCTGAAAACTCAAAAGGCATACTGAGTGTTGAGTAGACATTTTCGCGTGCAAATTCAACATCTACTTTCTCATCTTCAATTGCCTCAGCAGTAACTGGCTCAAGCTCTACATGCTCTTGCTCGTACTTTTCTTCTGCATGATGTGCTTTGGTACCTAAAATCAAAGACTGTGATGGTTTTGGCCTCACTCCTCTAATAGATAATGGAATCTTGTATTCACAATATCCTAGAGCATCTGCAAAATCAGTTACAGCTGAGGTTACAAAGGTAATATCTTTTTCTCGCTCTATTTTGATCAAAGGATGTTTTGTGTTGGATTATGGAATCATATACCTTGTGATAGTAGAATTTACACTTGTAATCAGTGTCCTTGATGGATTTTGTAATGTTTTTTTCTAACACATGAGTATCCTTAAAACGAACTTTTACCATATAGAAAGTACAGAATAAAGTCAAAAGAGTTGTCATCAAACAACTAACGTTTTTGGTCTTAAACTCTAAGGTTGGAGAAAAAAGTCATCCAATCAAAGTTTGACTTTGTCTGTATTGTTTTTTTGGTATGAGATTATCTTTATTGTAGAAATTCACTCCAACGTTTTTATAATTTCTCAAGAATCAAAAATCATGAATCAAACTACATTTTCAATTTTTGTTTTATCTATAATTTTCATGGCAACGACATTTCCAGTTGTGTTTGCGGAGACATTTCATGTTGACATCCCAGAAGGAACTTCAGATGTAGGGTGTGAAACTACTGATGAATGCTACATTCCTTTTGGAGTAAAAATTGATGTTGGGGATGAAGTAATTTGGACAAATCAGGATGTTGCATTTCACACAGTTACAAGCGGAAATCCTACAGATGGTTCAGATGGTCTTTTTGATTCAGGGATGTTTAAGATAGGCGAGCAGTTCTCACACAAGTTCGAACAATCAGGAAACTTTGATTATTTCTGTACACTTCATCCATGGATGCAAGGAGAAGTTGTGGTTCAAGTACAAGTTCCAGATGATGAACCTCCAAATGGAGGAGGTTGTCTTATAGCTACTGCAACATATGGGACAGAGCTAGCACCCCAAGTTCAACTGCTTCGGGAGCTTCGCGATAACAAATTGCTGCAAACAAAATCAGGTTCTGCATTCATGCAAGGATTCAATGATTTCTATTATTCATTTAGCCCTATAGTTGCAGATTTTGAGCGTGAAAATCCCTTATTCAAGGATGCAGTCAAACTTACCATCACACCCATGATTTCCAGCCTTTCAATTCTGAATTATGTGAATATGGATACAGATACTGAAGTGCTAAGTTATGGAATAAGTTTGATCCTCCTAAATGTTGGAATGTATATTGGAGTCCCAGCAATAGTGATTATTGGAATAAAAAAGAGATTCTGAAAATAAATTTTAGATAAAAAATTTAGTTAGTTGGGTTCATCGCAGCTGCTCTTTCTTTTACCTTTTGATCAACTACTGCAATGACCATTTCACCTTCCTCTGTTTGACAAGGACCGATGTTTACTGCAAAACCATCCATGGTTTCAGCAATACATCCCGAATCAGTTACTGCAATTACCTTTACCCATTCTGTTGTTTCTTCTGGTGCAGTATAGAACATCAAATATGCAAACAATGAAAGACCAATAGCCGCTAAAATTCCAGATACAATTAACAAGGATCTTTTATCTGATGAATTTTTGGGTTTTCTATCGATAGCTGACATGTTTTCTTTAAGCAAATCTCGGTAATAAGATATGGCCATATTTGCCAACAATGAATTTCAAAGATTAAAATCATATTTTGGTTGATTTCGCACTATCAGGCCAAATTTACCAATCTTTTTGTTTGCTAAAAAATAAAGATCTTTTCTATTTTCTCAAGCCCTTTTCTAGGGTTGCATTCAAAACTGCAGAAAAACTGACAGATTCAGAAGACTCTTTGATTTTTTTTGCCTGTATTTCGTGTAATTTCTTTACCAATTCATCATCCAGCATAATGGTTATTCTTTTTTGCATCTTTTCATCGAACAGATTTTATACATTATTAAAATTTCTGTCAAACCCAATTAATCCATTTAATCTAATTTGAGGAATCATCAAGGATCAATTAGCTGGCAGGAACCTTTCATTTTCTCAATTTTGATGGTTTTTCACGCCTAAAAACAGGGTATTTCTAATTTCCTACTACGGAGAGTTCTGCACTTCCAAACAATACCCCAAAGGCTTGGCACCAAATCAATACGTTGTGGTATTTTACAATGTCAACTGAATCCGGCATGTTATAACTTTGATCTCCCTTGAATTTATCGAGTCTTCCCAACTCTACAAAATCTTTGTTTGATTTGTCAGCTGACATGTACACATACAAATCAGGACCATTAAGGGTCTCAAAGTTTGTAAGATCTAAGGTCTTCGAATCACCTGCAATTGTAACTATAGCAGTGCCACTTGTTTTGTGTATAAAGTCTGCATCCTCAAATTCGCCTGCCAAAGTTTGCGTTTGTAATTGTTGTTCAACGGTAATTAGTCCAATTCCAATAAGGTATTGTATTCCGTTTAGAAAATCATCATCAGATATTTGTCCTTGTGACCACCATCCTGCATTGTTTTTAATCCAATCAGGAATTTCTTTTTCTTGTCCTTCTGTTACACTAGTCTGTGGGACACTTAGGATGTCTTGTTGTATTAGATATTGGATACCTGTTATAAAATCAGAATCCGTAATGGTTCCATCTGCCCACCATCCAGCATTGTTTTTAATCCACTCCGGGATTGCAGAAGATGGAACGACATCACCAACTGCAATATCAAAGGATACAACTTCTTGTGGAATTGGTTGAAACAAAATTCCTTCAACTCCAAACTCTATTGTGTAAAGACCTTCTGATTCAAATTCGTATCTCAAATTTTTCAAAAATCCCTCAGATGTGTGACTTAGCTGAGTTGGCCCCCAGATGATTTCGCCGTCTTTTGAAACTGAAAAGGTCCAGTCAATATGTACTTGAGTCTTTTGTGTTTGAGGATTGATAAAATCAGTTCTAAGTGTAGTTAACTCTCCGGGAATAATTTCATCATAATCTAGTTTTACATCCAAAGTTCCGCCATCAGTAGAATGGGTTTGAGATTCAGCAAATGCAGGCATAATTCCTACCATAACAAGAGAAATTGCTGCAAGAAAGAGTAAATTCATAATATTTTTGAGAATAAAATCAACTTAAAGGATTTCTCTAAATTGGCCTTGTATAGGCACCATTTTTGACTATGGCCACATTCAAAATATTAGTTAACGTCCAATGAATCCAAGACTAGTCAATCATAAACACAACAATAATCACGGCTATACTTCCTACCAAACCCAAGACGCTCAGTTTGCTTTTCATATTCCATTCTTCTTTTACTGAGATTTTCACAGTATTGTTAGGATATGAGTAGTATTTGAAACAAGTGCTGGTTCTCATCCATACCCTTAAGTCATCAGTAATGGCTGAAAGACATGGGAAATTCATTAGGAGAATATAACATTGCTAGATCATCTTCAAGTGACATTAAAAATATCAAATCTTCCCAAAGGCATCCAGTTGATTCAGACAAACCAAAAAAGAAAAAAAGAAACACATCTCCAACCAACATAATTTACACAACAAATCCCAAAATAAAATCCGACGAAAAAAAAATATTTAAAATTACTAGTTCTAAAAAATCAAAAAGTAAAACATCGCAAGGGAAAAGTGTTCAAAATGCTTCGGCTTCAAATTATATCATTAAACCAGGATTTACAAGACCTGCAAGATAGTTTATTCTTTGATCTCAAATCCTTGTTTTTTCAATTCTTCACGAATTTCTTGTTTCATTTGATCAAGTTCTTCTCGTGGAATATCAAAACTCACCATTTTTACAATCTGGTTATGCATAACCCGACCCGCTTGGTCATCAGATAATTTTTGGCCAGACTCATCAAATGTATAATATGCCTTCATAATCTGTAATCTCTGATTTCTGTCATCTTCATGTGGATTCTGCATCCACTCATCAATCATGATTCTCAAATCTTGTTGAGTTACAGGAGGAATTGGATCTGGGTCAGTATCAATGAAGCCAAACCACGTATCCTTATTTTCTCTCAGTGAAGGATTTGTTATGGCAAGTAAGAATATACCAACTACAAAAGCTGCGATTCCTATACCGGTTAGAATTTTTTTATCCATATTATTCTAAAACAAAACTTCTAAACTACAATAATTCCTTCTCGAACCAAATATTCAATTCCTGATGCAAAATCCAAGTCAGTAATAGATCCTTCAGACCACCAACAAGCATTGTTTTTTACCCATTGTGGAATCTCTTGTATCTCACTTGTACTCTCTGATTTTGCAGGAACCACGATAATTCCTTTATCAATCAAGTATTGAATTCCCTCAACAAAGGATGCATCGTCGATTTTGTCTTGACACCAAAACTCTGCGACATTTTTTACCCAACTAGGAATGGAAGTTACTGGGGGATTCACTATAACTGAAAATGACATCGGAGTTGCAAAGTTTCCTACAGAGTCTTTTGCAGTACATTTGACTATTGTCTCACCAATTCCAAAAAGAAATCCGGATTCGGGTTTACATGTAGGAATAATTGATTCATCAACATCATCAATAACCATTACCTCAAAGGTAACAATTGTAACAGCATCGTTTCCCTCTGCAAATACTTCAATGTCTGCATGTTGTACTATTTCAGGGGGAGCAACATCTTCGGCTTTGGGAACCCCACCTGTGAAAAACATTGGAAGATCTGTCTCAACAGTGTCAAAAGTTATTAGAATCAAATAATTTCCACTTGGCTCATAGGCATCACCTTTAGTGATGAAATTAAAGCTAAATGCACCAAATTCTCCAGGTACTTTTTGTCCGCTAGTTACCAATTCACCTGAAGGATTCAACACGCCATACTCTAATAAAAGACCGGAGTGAAAGTCTACATCATAATTTTTTATCTTGCCACTAACTCCTACACTGTCGCCATATTCATAGAAATTCTGATTTGTGTGAGCATCAATACTTAGTGGAAGTTTTGGCTCTGAATCTTCAGCTGCCATTACCTGTGCTGTTCCTGTAATCACGACTAAAATTGCAAAAAATATCAAAAATTTTCGTATCACTAGTAATTTTAAAACAAATACGAGACTTAAGCTTGTCTACTCAAAATCATAAAATTCTTGATATCCCAAGTGGTAATGCAACTAAATCTTTGGATGTTAGTATGAAAACTTAATTTTTCATTCTCATTACGATTTGATTGAGTGTACCTGAACTATATTCAATTCCATGTTCTACCATTGAATGTTTTTGAAATTTGTTAATTGCATCAGAGTCTTCATCATCTACTTCGAATTTGCAATCAAAGCCATAGTTCTTACAGCTAATTTTTACCATAATTGTTTTTCATGTTTGGGAATAAAAATTAGAGTTTGTTCAGAAAGATACAATCATCAAGTTTGGGCTCATATTAAATCAGATTTAGATTATTTTTTGGGAATTCGAATTATGAATGTGGTAGGATTCTCTTTTACTTTAATGTCACCACCGTGATTTTCTATAATTTGCTTACATGACACCAATCCCAATCCTGTTCCAGATTGTTTGGTTGTAGTTAACAAATCAAAAATTTCTTTTTTATCTAAAGAGGAAAAACCAGATCCCGAATCCTCAAATTCTAAAAATGAATTTTTGGCATCTTCTTTATTTCGTATAGTTATCTTCCCCTCTTTTGTGCCAATAGCTTGAATGGCATTATTAATGATATTTTTACATACAATTTGAAGTTGGTTGGAATCCCCGAAAATAGAGTTATCATTTGAAGGTAACACAATTTTGATATTTTTTGGAATAAATGACGCATCAACACTTTCTTCCAGAAGTGATTTTAACCTCAATTGTTCTTTTTTTATAGGATGTGTTTTAATAAAATCTAAAACATCTTCAACTTGGTGAGTGATTCTTCTTGCGTTTCTGGAAATAATTTCAAATTTTTCTTGTGTATCTTTACTAAGGTTTGATCCTTCATTTTTTTGAATTGAGGCAATTGCCATATTGATGTTAGATAAAGGATTTCTAATATCGTGCGAAAATCTTGCAGATAGTTCCCCTACTGCCACTAATTTTGATGTCTTGATTTCTTTTTTACCTTGCTGTAACCTATGAAACATTACCACGAATCCTTCAGCACTGATTATCAAGATAATGAAAATGGTTGGGATGATTGTGTCATAAATTCCATATAATGAAATTAAATTTGATGCATTATGTACAAGAATGTCTTGAGAGTATTGAGAAATTTCAGCATCCCCATTTGAAATGATTATTTTTCCGTTGGTAGTATCAATAAAATCTGTCCAAAATGAATGATAACTAATTATTTGTCCCGTTATTGGTTCTACTTCATAGATGGTTGTTTGGTCGGCAAGAATTACTTCGTTTGGGAATTCATCATATGCTCCAGAAATATCATAAATGTTTGTAGCAGCAAATTCATAAATTTCCAAGCCATTTACAATTTCTGTTTTGACAAAACTGAAATCATGAGGCCGGTCGCCGAAAACTCCAAACATGTAATTTTGCTTTTGAGTGTTGATTGGGAAGAGGAAAAAAGAGTCTGTTTCAATACTTTTTCTAGAGTTCTTGTCTACCCACGTTATTGTTTCAACATCCCAATAAATCTCGTCAGTAAGGATGTCTGCAGATAATTCAGAAACTTTTATTTTGATTTCATTTCCGTTTGTTTCTAAAATTTCAAATTTTAATTCTCCTTTAGCGAATTTATCTTCAAATTGGTCAGACTCTAGTGACTCGCGGATTTCCCAGTGTTCCAATGTTTCTAATCTGAGTTCAAAATTTTGATCTGAGTTTTTTAATTCTGGAGAGATTAGTAATAACCAACTAGCCACTACTATCAAACCCACAGATAATACAAGAGAATGAGGTATTATTTTGGAAATCATTACTTGGATTCATGCACAATGAAAGTTCTATAAAGTATCGTAATACAAAAACAAGTAGATTTATTTTCGATATAAAAAAAGAGTCATTATTGGCAATTTTACCCATAGATAATGGTCGTTATGGGACCAAAGAGATGATGGAGATCTTCTCTGAGCAAAAAAAGGTAGATTATCAGTTGCAAATTGAAGGTGCAGCAGCCATTTCTCAGAGTGAGATTGGTCTAATTCCAAAAACAGTTGGAAAAAAGGTATTCACAGCTGCCAATTCTGGAAAAATTACTGCAAAGCGAATCAAGCAGTTAGAGGCAAAAAGTGATCATGATACTGCAGCTTTGGTAGAATCCCTCAGTGAAAAATGCACAAAGGAGGTACGACCATGGATTCATTATGGCTTAACAAGTAACGATTTAGTTGATACTAGTAACTCCATGCAAATGCGAGATGCGCTAAAAATTATCAAACCCAAAGTTGCAAAGATGGGTTTGGTCTTGGCAAAAAAAGCTGTAAAGTACAAAGATATTCCAGCAGTTGGAAGAACACATGGCCAGCATGCAAGTATCATATCATTTGGATTAAAGTTTGCAAATTGGGCAGCCGAGATGTCAAAACACGTAGAACGTATTGAAGAATTAAAGAAAAGAATTTTGATTTGCAAAACACTTGGTGTTGTTGGTACCGGTTCACTGATGGGTGCAAAATCAGTTGAAGTGCAAAAACGAGTTGCAAAAAGGCTAGGACTGGTCCCAGCTGAGGTTACAACTCAGGTAATTCCAAGAGAAAGGTATGCAGAATATGTATTTGAATTGGCGTTGATTGGTGCAACTTTGGAAAAAATTGCAATAGAGATTAGAAACTTGCAAAGAACAGAGATTGGAGAGGTAGCAGAACAATTCAAGAAAGGTCAGATGGGAAGCAGTGCAGTTCCAGTAAAAAGAAATCCAATCAAAAGTGAAAGGGTATCATCACTATCAAAATTATTGCGCAGTCAAGTTGGAGTATCATTTGAAAACATTCCATTGTGGCATGAAAGAGACTTGTCAAATTCAGCAAATGAAAGATTCATTCTGCCAACTGCATCAATACTAGTAGATGAGATGCTAGAAACTATGACTAGAATAACCTCAAATCTAATAGTTAATGAGAAAAGAATCGTAGAGAATCTATACATTACAAAGGGACAGATTTTTGCAGAGTTTGTTTTAGAAGCTTTAATCAAAAAAGGAATCCCAAGATTTGTTGCATATAGAGATGTTCAGCGAGTTGCGTTTGAGGCAAAAGACAAAGAGATGCAATACATTGATGCAATAAAGGCAGACAAGGCATTCACGTCTCACTTGACAGACAAAGAGATTGATGCCATATTTTCCCCAGAAAAACACCTTGGTGCATCAAGCATAATCATCAATAACGTAAACAAGTCAGTTGCAAAAACCTGCAAGTCTATCTAGTCTTTAGCAGTTTTTTGTGGATTTTAGTGCCATATTGTAGTGCTTTTTTTCTTTTATTGTAAGATACTTCTGGCACCCCAACATCTTTTGCTAGCTTGCGTATGGCATGTTTTCTCATCAGATCTTCTGAATCAAAAATCTTCTCAGTGATTGGAACGGTTTTTGCAAACTCTATAAACTCTGAGGACAGTAACGGTTGGATTATCCTGACTCCAAATTGTGAGGAGATCATGTTTACTGCCTTCATCATTTGTAACTCATTTTCCAGCTTTGCATCCATCAACTCCATTACCCTTGATTCACCCTCTGATATCACATCTCGATATGCATTATATCCGCAGAACAGTTCATCAATTCCGTTTGCAGTAACTACAGTGTCAAGGCCTAGACTTTGAGCAAGTTTTGAGACATAGTAAAATGCAATACAGTTTTCATTCCAGGATAAATTCTCGGTCTTTATTTTTTGGTTGATGTCTGATGTTATTTTCTCAAATGGTTCAGGTTCAATTTCCAAGATATGGTGAGGGAATTTCAGTTGCTCATTGACCTCTTTTGCAAATAAAATGTCATGTGATTCAGAAAATCCTATAGTTAGCAGAGTAATATCATACTCCAAGTCATCAAGTAATTTAGAAATTAATGTACTATCAACACCTCCAGAAAACGCTACTCCAATTCTTTTTTTAGGTACAGTTTTTGTTATTGCATTTTGGATATTTTTTAGCAGTTCATGATTCATTTTATTCACAGAATTATACTGCTCAAGCTAGAAATGCATCAGATATTATTCTTTAACTTTTAATGTAGTAGAGCAATTACAAGGTCATGATGAGAATGTCCTCAGATGAAATTTCCGAAGAGCTAAAAAACTTGCCAGGATGGACAGTCAAAGATGAAAAACTGCACAAGGATTTTGAGTTTGATACCTTCAATGAGGCCTTTGGATTTATGACCAGAGCCGCAATGGAGATTGAGAAAATGAATCATCATCCAGAGTGGTTCAATGTTTACAATAGAATTTCAGTGGACTTGACTACTCATGATGCAGGAGGAATTACAAATAACGATGTTCATCTTGCAAAAATTCTAAACTCGCTTGCGTGAATTTTTAGATAAATTGTAATGAAATTAAATTACAATTTTGGTAGTTAGAAAAATTTAGAGTGTAAAAAACGAACAAACAATTTGCAATATAGTAGAATGTCGTGATTTAATTCATGAAAGTGCTGATTGTAGATGATAACCAGGATATCACGGATCTCTTATCAAAATTCCTAAAATCCAAAGGAATTGAAAACATAGCAGAAAACGATCCCTATGCAGCACTAAATCTGATTAAAGAGGAAAAATTTGACATTGTTCTTTTGGACATGTCAATGCCTGAATTTAGCGGAATCGACATAATTGATTCGCTAGATAGAGAAAAAATACTTGAGGATCAAAAAATCATAATATTTTCTGCAATTTCATTTACTTCTAGTCAGGTTACAGGTTTGTTAAAAAGAAAAGGTGTCCATGACTGTTTGAAAAAACCATTACAACTCGATAAACTTCTAACTGCAATTACTTGTTAAGATTTTTGTTTTAGTGTAATCTCAAAAATTAAAAAAATTAAAACAGTATTGAAATAAAAAAATTATATTCATACCGTATGATTTGGTAAAAGATCTAAATAATATGTTCAAAGCGATTTTGTAACAACTATGGCAGAAGAATACTCACAAAGAAGCAAAGCATGGTATCTGTTACCAATTTTTCTTGGAATAATTGGCGGTATAATTGGATTCTTTGTACTACGACGAGACTCTCCAAAAATGGCTAGAAATTGCCTGATAATTGGCATCATTACGCTAGTAATTGGAATTGGTCTTAGTGCCGCAGGATCTCTTGCATCTCTAAATGGAATGACAGGTGTGGTAGCACCATAATCTCAATTTTTTTTAATCCTTCAAAAAAAAATTATTCATGTACTTTCATTGCTAGTAATCATCAAGTTCATTTAATTAAAGCAGCAACACAGACTTGGTAATGGTTAGTCTTAGTGAATTACGCGCATGTAGAGTATGTGGTAATGTATTTTCAACCCTAGTGGGAGATACCAAAATATCTAATTGCCCTCAATGTGATAGAACTGATCTTGAGATTATTGAGGAAGATAAAGAACTGGTGCAAGAATAGTTAGATAGCAATGCAACAAAAAAATTGTTCGTGCAAATGTGGTTGTACTAGAATAATCTCAAATGTTTACTATGAATCATGTATTTTTTGTGTGTGGAATCAGCATAAAAAATAATTCTAAACCCAATCAAAGATAGAGGATTTATTCAAAGGGTTTACAGAATTTATATACAGAACCGCAAGCAGATGACTTCACATGGCATCAAGTCCTACAATTCTAGACTCAGATTTTAGATATATCGACAAAAAGGGAAATCTTATGAGAACAAGAACTGAGCTTACTATCGCACAGATGCTCACCTTTCTTGAAGAAGATTATCAATATGACCATGAATTGACACTAAAAAACGGAAAAACAGTAAAAATTGATTTTAAGACCAGTAAGGGCCTCATCGAGGTAATTGACAGCGAAGACGACATTACAAAATACCAAGAAATCAAAGACAATCTTGATGGAAAGGTAATGGCAGTTGGGCATCCAAAGTATTCTGCCCAAATAAAAGAATTAGAAGACATTGTATTTTACGATAAAACCCCACAGACAGGATCTATCTTTTTAGAGGATGCATCCTTTTCATTTGATTATGCACATATTTTGCCACTGGTTGAAAAATGCTCAATTTTGCATGGCCATACATCATCAGTGATGGTAGAACTAATCGGACAAATGAAAGATAATCTCTTAGTTGATTTTGGTGTAGCAAAAAAGATTATCAAGGAAGTTGTGAATGTTTTTGATCACAAGTTTTTCATCAATGAAAAATATATGAAAAGTGAAGATGATTCCCACTATCAAATTCAGTTTGAAGGTCCAAAAGGAATGTTTGATTTGCAAGTTCCAAAAAATACAACTTATCTTCTAAAAGGTGAGGCTACAGTTGAAAATCTATCATCAGAAATTATCAAGTTATTAGCTCCTAAAATGCCGTCAAATGTTGAAGCAGTCGGAGTTTACATTTACGAGGGTTACAATAAGGGCTCTCATATTATCTCAAACATTTCAAGATAGTTAGAAAATGGAACCAAAAATTACAGAAAAAGCATGGAATCCAGAGCTTGAAAAAGCAATTCTAAAACAATGGCAAGACGAAAAAATTTATGAATTCTCTCCAACTGATGACAATTTTACAATAGATACTCCACCTCCATATCCATCTGGAAGGCCATGGCATATTGGAGCCGCAGCTCACTATTCACAAATTGATATGATTGCACGAACAGCTAGAATGGCAGGAAAGAATGTCTATTTTCCAATAGGGATTGACAGAAATGGTCTGCCAGTTGAACTGTACACAGAAAAAAAACACAACATCAGAATGCGTGAGACCGAAAGAGGGGAATTTCTAAATCTGTGCAGAGAAGCCCTAGATGATTTGGAGGCTGAAATGATTCTGATAATGAAGAATCTTGGTCTTAGTGGGGATTTTTCAAACTACTACAGGACAGACTCTGAAGAATATCGAGCCCTAACTCAGTCTACCTTTATGGATTTGTGGAAAAAAGGCCAAATTTACCTTGCAAACCGCCCAAACAACTACGACTGGGTTTCAGGGACCACAATTGCCGATGCCGAAATTATCTATCAAGACTTGCCAACAAAACTAGTCTATATGAAATTCAAAATTAAAGATACGGACAAGGAAATTATTATTGCAAGTACAAGGCCAGAACTTTTGTGTGCATGCAAAACAATCATTGTGAATCCAGAGGATGAAAGATACACCCAATACATTGGCAGTAAAATAATTGTTCCAATTACAAATGAAGAAGTTGAGCTTCGAACGCATCACTCTGCACAAGTAGAATTTGGTTCAGGAGCTGTTATGGTTTGTAGTTATGGTGATCAAAATGACGTTGC
>JBMSGE010000019.1:0-16716 GCA_049414205.1 Nitrosopumilaceae archaeon | reverse complement strand
TCATCATTTTGAATGGACATGATATACCAAACCATACATTGTATTTAGTTATTAAAAAGAGTGGAAATCGTTGACATTGTAAATAATTTTTTAACTTTGTAATTTTTTGGAAAATTTTGTGCGTGAGAAGGAGAGTTGTGTTGGTCTGAATGGCAGATCAAATGTGAATCGTGAAAACCTGCAATATGCTTAAGTCTCAGATGTTCAGGGAGACATTCGTATTCATTTGAAAGATAAGTTCCTGACAAAAAGAACCTTGTTGTTGCTATTGACAGGTGTTGGCATTGTGCTGTTTTGGAGAGGCATATGGGAAGTATCTGCAGAGTATTTTTCCGAATATGTCAGTTTGTTTGTTGGCTTGATAATTTTGATTGGAGTTGCAATTTATCAAAAAAGGCAGATATTCCAGTTTTTTGGCGGCGGAAAATAGTCAGATTACGGGCATTGAGCAATCCTAATTTTTCATTCATCGGCATGGAAATCTGCAATATGCTTATTTTGAATTTCTTTCCAAAAATAACATGCCGACTGAAAGAATGATTCAAAATTCTATTCTTCATGAGATCAAGAGATGGGGAGAGATCATAACAAAGCAAAAAGAACTCAGTCCAGCAATAAATGACAAGGACAAATGGAATTTTGTAAATGAGACTGACTGGAGATACGGTCATTTTGTTGGAATGATTGAGGGATTGGCTGTCCTTTATCACCATGTAACACATCATAGACAGATTACTCCTGAGGAACTCAGAGAAATTGAAGACTTTATCAAAGAAAACACAAAGGACATGCGCGATTATTTTAATTCCAAAAAATAATTTCAAATCCTTTAGTTTTTACTTAAAACAAAGATTTAGAATCTATCACCAGTGCTAGTGGTTATTGGATATTCCTCCTTCAAAGAACAAAATAAAAATCGGATTTATTGTAAAAATAGTACAAAAGCAAGATCAGCGTACAGGAAAATTGACTGAAGGTACAGTCAAAAGAATCCTTACTTCAAGTAGTTTTCATCCTCATGGGATAAAAGTTGAATTGGAAGATGGAAAAATAGGACGAGTTCAAAGCATACTAAATTAATTAATTTAGAAAAAACAAAAAGAAAAGGGGTTATGGGGATGGAGAAAAAATATTGTTAAAACCGTTTTCCAAAATAACATTCAAAATTAAGTTGTAGATTGAAATCGTTCTGAAAATATATCAAAAATAAAAATTGTCAAAAAAGTGCCGTTATTCTAATTTTATAGTAGACTAACTAACATCATTACCATAGAGATATTTGCCCAAACGGCTACGCTAAACCCAGCTAACTTTAGGTTATGTACTACTCTCATCGCCAAATGTAATTTTGCATAAATTCCTAATAAGGATTAATCTGTGTTAGATCTTTTTTGAGACAATTTTAAACAAAAAGAAAAAACATGTGATTAGGCTTGAAGGGCTCTATCAATCATATTTTTGTAGGATTCCTTAGATGCGGCACCTACTTGTTGGCTAACGATTTCGCCTTTGTTAAGAAGAATCAGGGTTGGAATACTAAATACATTATACTTTGAGGCGAGTTCATTTGCTTCGTCTACATTGACTTTGACAAATTTTACTTTACCCTCATAATCACTTGCCAATTCTTCAACAACAGGACCAACCATTCTACAAGGACCACACCATTCGGCCCAAAAGTCCACAAAGACAGGAATTTCTGAATTAACTACATCTATTTCCCATGACTTTGCGTCTGAAACTTGTGTTACTCCCATTCTAAGTTTATTGTATCGAAGACACCTAAAAACGTTCACCAAAATTAATAGCCAATCTGAGGAATTGGATTTTGATATATACTTAAATGACGTTTTGGAGAATCTGAGATATGAGTTCCGAACTGAGATTGAAGAAATTAAGAGGTTCAGGAGGATATGTTATGGCCACCATTAATGATGAACAGCAAATGAAAGGAAATCTTGGAGGACCTGATTTGTTTTTAGCACCAATTGGAAGACTAGAAGCAGAAATTATCACCAAACATTTTTGCAATACTTGTGAAAAAGAGTTTGAAGGTCCACCCAAAATTGAATATGAGAATCCAAACGAAGAAGTTGCAGAGAATTTAATTTTAGCAGAAAAAGGACAGTATATTTGTAATAATTGTAATTCAAGCATTGCAGAATATCGAGAATTTAAGAAACAAGATGAGATTAAAGAAATTGGAGAAGCAAAACCAATAGAAGTTGCACAGCCTGCACCAGAACCAACAGTACAAGAGCAACCCACAACCACTCCTCAAACTCAGCAAGAACCCCCACAAACACCTCCTCAAGCAACAGAGGCAGCACCTGCAGGATCCGTTAATTCTATTGAAGGATTAACAGTATACGATGAAAATGCAAAAAAAATTGGAATCGCAAAGCAAGTAGGAGTTGATTCTACTCAAACTGTGGTATTGCTGATTACAAAAAATGACGGTACTGAAGGTAGTGTACCTTGGAGTAGTATTGGGAAGGTTGGCGATGTGATCCTATTAGGAAATGTATCTGTGCCTACTGCAAATGAGCCTGGAAAATGTTCTAGTTGCGGATTTGTAAACAATGAAGGCTCAAAATTTTGTGAAGAGTGCGGAAATAAACTACAATAATTTTAAAGTAAATTCAATTAAGGATAAAAAATGCGTGAATACGATTGACTAAACTATCCTCTAAAAAAAGCATAGTTAAAGATATCCTAATTGTGGCAATGGGTGTCATCATTATTTGGATTGGATTACAAGTTGCTTTTGGAACTCAAAATCCATTTTATGTTGTTGCAAGCGGAAGTATGATTCCAGAACTGCAAGTATATGATGTACTAGTAGTTCAAGGGCACGTAGATTTTGAAGATATTCAGGTAGGAGACATCATAGTGTTTGACAGACCGTCAGGGCATGATAGAGTGATAGTTCACAGAGTCGTATCAATTACGGATGATAATCCTAAAACAGTTAGAACCAAGGGAGACAATAATGTGGCATCAATTCCTGGAACAGATTTTCCAATAACAGCGAAAGAATACATTGGTAAGGTAGAATACCAAATTCCTCAAATCGGATATGTAACTCAAATTTTGAAACCTCCCACAAATTACATTCTCATTGTTTTGGTAATTGGAGTGATGATTGTAAAAGAAATGATTAAACGAAAAAATGTAAAGGATCTTTCTCTTACTGATCCTCTAAAGGATAAAGACCCGAATAAATTAGAAGATTATTCAGATTTTGAGGCATTAGAAAAAGATGAAGCATATTCTGGACTAGATACAACTAAGGAGAAACCATTAGAAGATACCAATGATAGCAATTCAGAAGATAAGAAAGACGATAATTCAAAATCTTCTGAATCCAAAGATTAGTAAAATCAAGATAGTTTACCAATGATGCAAATAATCCATTGACCTTTTGCATACCGGCATTACTTCATACCCGATGATTTTCTATGGCAAACTATCTAGCCAATATATTCAATAATAAAATAAAAAGAGTTTTTTTGATTAGCTTAACGATTGTTTAAAAAAGTCTAAGAAATGAAATTAATTTAAAGTGACTGACTAGAAGTCCTTATCAATTTTGAATGAAATTATGTAACATGAGAGGTAAATCCAATGAATGAGGATTTTGCAGAATATACAAAATGCCTATCATGTAATCAAGCACTGCTTTATTGTGATTGCAATTGTCCATATTGTGGAAAAAGAGAAGAATGCGAATGCGAACTCGTCTCAATTAGATAGCATAAGGAATTAGAATTGAAGCAGAGATAAGGGTTCTAGTTTATAGAATCTTTAGTTTTGAAGACTCTCTTAAAGTAATCAGAATCTTCTTTTGGCTCTTCCAAGTCATTGTTAATTCCAGCCAGTTTTTTGGCCAGATTCTTTTTGTATCCTAACTGCATTTGTCTTTGAATTTGTATTCTCTGGGCTTGTGGAGAACCTGCACCATGCATGGATTCTGTAAGATAACCTACTGCATTTCGTCCTAGTGTCATATTCTCTATTAGTCTAAGAATTCTCATTCTATTTTCAACATCTGCCCCTTTTCTTCCTGCAAGGTATTTTTTGAGTAATGGTCCTGCTTCTGGGTGTCTAAAATCTTTCTCAGAAGGTAACGTAACAACAAGACCTCCTGCAATATCTTGGGCTAATCTGCTAATTTCATATGGGAATCTTGTAACATTGTGTTTGCAAACTTGAGCTAGCATGTCATCGTTTAGGAAAACACCTGATTTCATTTGTTGGCCTTGATGAGAGGATGCTATACCTGCTGCAAATATTGTCTCATTGAGATGAGTCATTTCAATGATTTTATCTTTAATGTGAGAAACTTTGGGGACTCCATTATAATCAGCAATAGATGCTGCTGCACCAATTAGAACATCACCAAGCCCTGTCTTGCAGACATAGCTGCGTCTATGATAACAAGTGAATCGTTCTACCAACATGGATGCAAATTCAAATTCACCATTCATGAATACTTTATCCCATGGAATAAAGACTCTATCTAAAATTATCAGAGCTTCTTGGCCACCATATTTTGCATTACCATCATCAATATCTCCTTCCTCCATACTTCGAGTATCACAAGACTGTCTACCGTAAATGTAAGTCACACCCTTTGCATCTGCTGGAATTGCTCCAACTATTGCCCATGCTTTATCATCTTCAGTTAGTCTAATTGTTGGCATTAAGATAATCCAATGAGAGTTTATACATCCTGTTTGGTGAGCCTTTGCGCCTGAAACATAAACACCATTTTCATCTTGGTCTACAATTCTTGTAAACAAGTCTGGATCTTCTTGTTCTGCAGGTCCTTTACTTCTGTCACCTTTAGGGTCTGTCATTGCACCGCCAATTACAAGATTTTCTTTTTGAACCATTTTTACGAATTCTAAGAATCGTTTATGGTATTCTGTTCCATGTTTTTCATCAATTTCAAATGTTGTGGAATGTAATGCATTCATTGCATCCATTCCTACACATCTTTGAAAACAAGTGCCTGTGTTTTGGCCCAATTTTCTTTGCATTTTATTTTGTAAAACTAAATCCTGAGCACTCTCAGCAATATGTAAGAATCTGTTTATCTGTAAACCAGTTATAGAAGATTTTGCAGAAGCAAGTTCCTCTTCTCTAACTGCAAGATCATATGTTTCTGCAACTGCATTAATAGATGGTCTAATTATTGGATGATCAACTGGTTCTTTTACTAATTCTCCAAATAGGAAAATTTTGAGATCCCTATTTCTAAGACTTTCAATGTATTCGTCTCCTGTCCTTATAGTCTTGAAACTCTCTACGTTTGCCATATTGAGATTCCCTCTAACTTGTATAAATATTCTAGATTAGTATTTAAAAAAAGTCAGGAACAAATGCGATCATAGACCTATTCGGACATCAAGTATCTTGCAGCCTTTGCCTTTGTCCATTACAAGAACTGGGTTCATGTCTAATTCTTTGATTTCCTTAAAGTCAGTAACTAGCTGAGATAATCTCTGTATGCATTCAGATAGTTTTGCAATGTCTGATGGTTTTTCTCCTCTTACACCCTGCAAAAGTTTCTGAGTTTTAATTTCTGAGATCATATCATCGGCTTCTTTAGTGGTGACTGGAGCTAGTTTGAATGTCACATCTTTGAGGACTTCAACATAGATACCGCCCATTCCTAGCATAATTACTGGTCCAAAGCCTGGCTCTAGTTTGGAGCCTATAATCATCTCTTTTCCTCCCTTTACCATTTCAACAATTAAGACACCTTTAATCTCGGCATCTTTGTTGTATTTTTTGGCATTTTTTACAATTTTTTTAAAGGCATCTTTGACTTCTTTGTCATTTGTTAGATTTACTTTAACCCCACCAGCATCAGATTTGTGAATTATTTGTGGTGATGCTATTTTCATTACAACAGGATACCCAATTTTATTTGCAATTTTTACTGCTTCTGCTTCATCTTTTGCAAGTGCACTTGTGGGCAAAGGCAAACCATATGCTTTGAGTACTTCTTGGCCTTCTTCTTCAAGTAGATTTGGTCTTTTCTCTTTTTTGACTTTATCAAAAATCTTTTTTGCTTTGGCCTTGTTAACCTTGAACTTGGCAATTGTTCCTTCTTTGGTATTAACCCAAATTGCAAACTTTATCATTGCAGCAAGAGTTCGAATTGCTCCTTCTGCATAGTTATAGTATGGAACATCTCCTTTGGCTAAAATTTCTCGATTTGTAATTCCCTCATCAAGTCCCATTAAACTTGCAAGCATTGTTTTTTTGTATTTTTTTGACATTGAAACAATGACTTCTGCTAGCTTGTCATAATTTAGAGTCCCAGATGGTGTACACATGGAGATTACAGAACCCACTTTGGGATGTTTGAGAACTCTATCCAAAACATTATGGAATCTGTTAAAATCAGCATCTCCTACAATATCAACTGGATTACGGGAGCTTCCCCAAGGAGGGATTACTTCATCAATCTTTGGACGAATACTTTCAATTTTTGCCATTCTAATTCCTAATTTGGAACATGCATCAGTGGAAATAATTGCAGGTCCACCTGCGTTTGATACAATAACTAAACCTCCTGCTGTTGGAAGTGGTTGTTTTGAAAAGGCTGTTGCATAATCAAAGAGTTCTTCCATAGTATCTACTCTAATGGCACCTGATTGCTTAAGCAAGGCATCATAGATTTCATCAGAACCCATTAAAGCACCAGTATGAGACATTGCCGCTTTTGCTCCTTCTGGACTGCGTCCAGATTTTAATACTAAAACTGGTTTTTTGAGTTTTTTAGTAATATTTTTACAAACTTTAAGGAACTCTTGGCCATTTCCCATGTCTTCTAGATACATTACAATAACTTTGGTCTGTTTGTGTTCAGCAAGCATCTTAAGAACATCGACTTCACTCATTTGTGCTTTGTTTCCCATACTGATAACTGCTGAAAATCCAATACCTTGTGCACTTGCATCTTCAACTAAAGCTGCACAAATTGCTCCGCTCTGAGAAACTAGTGCAATTTTACCCGATTTTGGAGTGATCTTCAAAAATGTAGAATTCATCATTGTCTTGGGTGCTAGATTCATTATTCCAAGACAATTTGGTCCAATGATTTGGATTTTGTATTTTTTAGCAATATCTTTTAGCTGTTGTTCTCTTTTTGCACCTTCTTCATCTACTTCTTTGAATCCAGCAGTGATAATGATAACTCCTTTGATTTTCTTCTTTCCACATTCTTCTAACACATCTGCTACCAAAGTATTTTTGATTACAATGACGGCAAGATCTACTGGTTTTGGAATATCCAGGACAGTTTTGTATGCCTTTTTGTAAAATACGGTTTCTCTAGATGGGCTAACAGGATAAACAGTTCCTGTGAAACCATTCATAATATTTGATGTAATTGTACTTCCAACACTTCCTCGTTTGTCAGATGCACCGATAATTGCTATAGATTTTGGAGATAGAAAAACAGATTCGGCCACTTTCTTGAAGTTAATGATTTTCTATAATAAAGTTATTCACAAGGATATACTTTGGATAACTGATCGCTAACAGATAGAGAGCGGTTCTATGATAAATATTTACAATATAAACATGAAATTTAAGGCTAAATTATAATTCCATTATTCTGAATGTTAAAGGATCTTTCAAATTATTAAATCCAATTTTTCTTTTTGAAATAGGCAACAAGGGTAAGCCCAACGCCTGCCATTGAAATTAGAACAATCGGATATGAGTATGGGTGTGATAATTCTGGCATATATTGAAAATTCATTCCAAAAATTCCAGCAATAACCGTGATTGGGACACATATTGTAGCAACAAGAGCCAATGTTTTCATGATTTCATTTGTTCTGTGAGATACTACTGACAAATAGTAATCACTTAATGAAGATAATTTTTCTTTTGCAATATCTAATGATGATAGAATTTGAGTGATGTGATCATTGATGTTTCTAAAATAAATCATGTTAGATTGATTTATGATGTCTGATTCATATTCCTCCAAATCTAAAAAAATTTTTTTTAAAGGCAAAATTGAATTTTGCATGACTAGAAGATCATCTTGCAGAGAATCCATTACCATTAGGCTGTCTTTTGAAGTGTTGTGAGTAATTGACTTTTTTAATAAGTCAATCTTTTCAAGAATTTTTCTAATTACAATAAAATAATTATCAGTTACAGCATCAATAAGTGCATAAAATAAATAATCAGAATTACTCTCATGAATTTTTTTTCTACCTTCTCGAATTCTATTTCTGACAGGTTCAAAGACATCATCTTCATACTCTTGAAATGAGATTAACAGATTTTTCTTTAAAATCAAATTAACATGTTCCATTTTAATTTGTTCTTTGGAATCAACATAGAACATTTTCAAAAGGGCATAAATCAAATCTGAATATTCTTCAATTTTTGAATGGCGGTTAGTATTTGCAACATCTTCTGAAATCAATTTATGAATATCAAAATGGGTACTAATTTTTGTGATCAATTCTGGGTCGTGAATTCCAGTAATATTGAGCCAGCTAACACCTACTTTTTTATCCACTATAGAAAGATTGTCAGGCGTGATTTCCTCTTCTGTAACTGAATTTTCATGAAAATTGATCAATTGGAGTTTGATTTTTTCTGTTTTTGCTACTCCAACATACACCACACTTCCAGGAGCATCACCAGGCTTTTTTGATGATTTTTTGAATAAACTAAGGCCCATAAGTCATCAGATTGTAGATATTACAATATCATCGAATAACATTTCTGCTTTTTTGATGATTTTTTTATCATCTGCATCCGGTTCGGCAGTAATCAATACTAAATTCTCTTTGATTGGGACGCTGATTATTAGTTGCTTTTTACGTCTAGAAGCAATGTAATCAATTTCGCCTAAAACATCATCAAGTTCTTTTCTCATTTTGAAATCCAATTGCATTTGCATGTAAGTCATGGAAACTTTTTCTTGTTCTAGTAGTGGATTTACTCCTTGCTTGAATCCTCCAGCAATCAATCGTCCAAGTTGATTGATTACTCCAACATGTCTAATTTTATCCTCCTTTGATAATGTCTCACATGCAGCATTCAATTTTTTTATTTCATCTATGAGTACTGGAGTCATCATTTCTCTAAATTTTTTAATCTTTTTTTTTTGAAGGTTTTTCATTCCGTGTGGTTTTGCCAACTAGGTTTTGCCTTCAAACCTTATTACGGCAAATCTTAGATAATAATCCAATATAAAAACACAATGAAGAATTCATTCTTTGAGAGCTTACTTGAGGCTGCGATAAAAGAGGCAAAATACAAGTATGTTCTTTGGCGGCAAAGTTATTCATAGGAATTTCTGATTTCTTCTAGCTTCCCAACATCTTTCCTGCAAGATTTTCTTTTCTTGGAACCCAAGTTAATGTGAGTTTTGAGAATTTTCCAATTATACTCCAAGCCTCTTGAGCCAATGAACGTAATTGCTCATTATTTATTGCATATTCATGGTTTAGTTGACATACCGTATTTTTTGAATCACTAAAGATTGTAATTTCTTGATCTGAATCTACGAATTTTTTTAATGCTGTAATAATAGCTAGATATTCGGCTTGGTTGTTTGTGATGTTGGGTTTTTTTTCATAAAATGACTCTCCTGTTTCTTTAACAAAAAATCCATATCCACTGTTGTCTCCCCCAGATCCGTCTACATAGATGCTAATTGCCATCTTTGTACAACCTCGTAATCTTTACACTCAAGTTAATCACTATCATGTAGATGGCAGTGGATATAACTTGTGATAGGATAGATGCCAGATATGGATCGTAATTTATTGAAAGGAAGTAGTATTGCAAAATCCATCTAGCTATTGTATATACAACCTCTGAAATTCCTAATGAAGTTATTATCTTTATTAGATCATGGCGAAGTCTTTGAGTATCTGTTTTTCCAGATTGTAAACGATATTTTTTTCGGTTATCATAATAATAGAGACCACCAAATGTAGAGAAATAAAATATGTAGTCAAAAATTAAGGTGTATGTGGTGTTTAGGTAATCTTCTTGTTCAGCTAAACTTTGCGCAATGATAGCTGAAAAGGTAATAGAAACTGCAAAAGCAATCAGGATGTTTTTGTTTAGTTTAAGATATTCTTGCAATACTGATTAACTGAATATCAATTACAATTAAACTAAGACTAGTCCAGAGTAATTTTCAAAAATATTAACAATCCAACTAGCTCGGCAATTCCAACTCCAAGCATATATGGGAAAATTTCATGAGAGAATAACTGGTCCATTGAAAAATAAGCCAATCCTCCAATAATGTTATGCAAAAACAGCATACTTGTGACCACAATCATTCCCAAAGGAAGCTGAGCCTTTGTTTTCCCATACATTTTTCCAAAAATGCAAATTAATACTCCTAACACTGCCATGTTTGCAATTGACACAATAGATAGCACTAAAGAGGTAGATTCCATTTAGAGAGAAAAACCTCCTGAGCGTTTATTTACTTTTGTCCAATTTTGTTGCAATTTCCTCAAAGGTCTCCATGTTTACTTCTAGATATGTAGAGATGAAATAGGTAACTCCGTATTTTTCTCCCATTTTGGTAATCAAATTATTTTTCTCAAGAATCTTAATGTGGTGTTGAATGGCCTTATAGTCCAAGCCCAATTCCTTTGCAAGTTGATTAGTGTTTAGCGGGTTTTCTTTTAGCGAAGCAATGATTCTGAGTCGATTTAGCCCTCCTCGTGAGCCTGCAAAAATAAACCAGAAAAGTCTCTTTGCGTCAGGATCATTTGCCATTAGTCACCAGATTCACGTAGTGTTACACTAAAAGGTATTGTGTGAAAAATTACCAAATCTACTGGAAAGTATAAAATACACAAACAGACTATGTTGTGTGATTTAATCTCATGATGTTAAACTATGACGCTCCACTGTATAGACCTCCCTCAGAAGCAAGATCCTTAATCTTTCAAGTTACATTGGGTTGTTCATTTAACGAATGTTCATTTTGTGACATGTACAGATCAAAACAATATTCCGAAAGACCATGGGATGAAGTAAAAATAGAAATTGACATGATGGCAAAACAATTACCCAACACTACAAGAGTTTTTTTGGCAGACGGTGATGCTCTAAATCTTGATGCAGAATACATTGTAAAAATTGTAAAGTACATTTATGAAAAATTTCCAAACCTTGAGAGAATTTCTTGTTATGCAATGCCTATGAATCTTTTAAAGAAGACACCAGAAGAACTCAAGAAAATGCATGATGCAGGACTTGATATGCTTTATCTTGGAATTGAAAGTGGTTCTGATATTGTCCTAAAAAAAGTAACAAAAGGTGCAACATCAAAGACAATAATCAAGTCTGTAAACAAAGCAAAAGATGCAGGATATGTAATGTCATGTATGGTGATTTTAGGTCTTGGAGGAAGAAAATATTCTAAAGAGCACATAGAGGGAACTGCAGAAGTAATTAGCGCATGTTCCCCTCAATATGTAGGAGCCCTAACTCTTTATCTGGAAAATGGAATAAAGGAAGAATTTTTGCAAAAATACAATGGTGAATTTGTTCGGTTAAATGACGATGAGGCATTAGACGAACTTGAAGGATTACTAGATGGAATTGAAACTAAAGATGAGATTGTGTTTAGGGCAAACCATGGTTCTAATGCCTATACCATAAAGGGTACATTTCCGCAAGACAAGCAAAAGATGCTTGACCAAATAAGATGGTTAAAAGAGCATCCAGAAGTTGTAAGACCACAAGGACTAAGAGGATTTTAAACTAAATTTCCCTGGGTAGAGTAAACAACTTTGAAGATAACGACATTATAGTCACCATCAAAAATTTTGTTGGCCTTCCCGTCTTCTATGTTCAATACTCTGAATTTGTATTCATAATTTCCATTCTCATTTACATCAGTCTGAGCAAAATGTACTGCCTCATCGTTTTTGTAAATTTGAATAATAACAGGGTATCCTGCTACAGGATTTGCAATTTTTCCTTCAACAAATGCCCATGGTAGTGAATTTTTTTCAGATGTATGGAAGATTAAGGAAGTTTTCTCTATTCCAATCAATCCATTTAATGGAATGTATTCGGTTTGTGGTTGGTGTGTATGACTATCTATCTGAATTTGACCTTGATGTGGATGGGCAAAGACAAATGAGGAGGATGAAAAAACTACAACCAAACTAAGAATTGATATTGCAAATAATTTATTATTCATATTTGAGAACAAGTCAAATCGAGATTTAATGATTACTACTAAAGTTGGTCAATAACAGACTTTAGGTTTTCAGGCAAGTCTGGCAGTTCTGTGTGACTTTCATTATTTTGGATTACTTCTGGTCCTATTCGTCTAACTTTTTGAGTACCAATCAAAGTGTCTATAGTTCTTTGAATGTCTTTTTCAGACAGAAATGGGTGTAATTTTTCAAGTAAAGTAGCCTCATTTTCATATTTTTTTATGGCATATTGAACCAATGTCATTTTTTCTTCCATAGAATATTCAGTCAATTGTAATTTCCAGTACTTTTCAATTAAAAAAACATTACCAGACTAGCTAAAGAGTTTCTCTAGCTTATCCTTTTTTGGGATTCCTGTAAACTCTAATTTTTCATTTACAACCAAGCCTGGAGCTGTAAATATTGGGTATTTTTTCAGATATTCTGGTTTTTCTGTAACATCAATTAGATCATATGTTACTCCAAGCTCATCTAATAATTTTTCAAGAACTTGGCAATTTGAACATCCAGGAGTAGTAAGAATTTCAACTTTCATGATTCTGTGTATTGGTCAGGATTTTGTTCAAATGCCCATCTGCAAGTAGCGCAACAAAATCTGTATTCCTTTCCTTTGTGAATTACGGGTTCTCCTTTGTTTACTTCCATTCCACAAACAGGGTCTTTCATGGTATTGATTTCTTTTTGTGGCTAAAATACCATATGATTGGAAATGCGATTAACCCTCCAAATAAAATTGGAGCCAATTCTTGAGGCATTTGCGTGTCATAATCGTGGATGTGTTGCCCTACATGAAATTCTGGAGGAATTGGAGTCATTGAAACAATATTGTTCCAAGCAATATGAACAAACGTTGATTCATACCATTCATGTCCACCTGGAATTCCCTGTATTATTAGAAATGCTCCAATAACAATTAACATCCATCCTGTAATTTTCTCAATATTTTCACGACTTGAGGTAATTCCTTTTGTTGCATTGATACCAATAATGGCAAGAACAGAAAGAAGAATTAACGGAATTGCTCTTCCTACTCCATGAACTAAACCTAGACTTGCTCCAATCTCGGCACTTCCCGTACCTGCAACATAAATCAAAAGCCAATAAAACATCGGATTTGGACAACCAACTCCTGCATTTCCTAGCAAGAGTCCCATGAAAAACGATTTAGAGTAATCACCTCTGTTTTGAATGAATTTTGGAGTTCCTGAATATGCGGGTAATTTTAATTCAAATAATTTTAGTTGTGATAGACCAAAAAGAAAAGCTGCAACACCTGCAATCAAAAACATGTAGATAGAGATTTGATCCAAATCTGCAGTTTGGCCTAAGACTCCTATTCCCAAACCATAAAACATGATTGTAATTGTAAGACCTGCGCCAAACAATGAGGCCATCCCAAGTCCCTTTTTGCCACCTTTTCCCATACTAAGAGGGATAATTATGAAAACGAGCGGAAGCGTACAAGGCAAAATAATCATGGAAAGTCCTGCAAGATAGGCAATAATCAGCCAAGAAGGGTATGACAATTCTTGGCCTGCACTAATTGCAGTTTCATTTGTAATTCCAAATATACCTCCAAGAAAAATTAATGAAAATAAAGCAAATACAATGACAATTAGACTCTTTTTTGCGTTAACTTGTTCTGACACGTATTGATTGATTTTCTCAATTATTTAATCTGACCAGATAGTTAAGAAATAAAAATTGAAAAACTGTTTGAAATTACTCTATTTTTAGACTGAGTTCTTCTCCATTATCAATTGGAATTGTTACTGATTGGACTTTTGGGTTTTTTCTTACATGTTCTACATATGGAATGGAAAATTTTTGGAATCGTTCAGGATACAAAATATTATCTGCCCCTATTGCCCCACCTGGTTTGACTAGAGGGAAAACAGAATCAAAATATTGAATGTATCTTTCCTTGTCTGCATCAATAAAGACAAAATCAAAAAAGCCTTGGAAATTTTTTTCTTTGCTAATTTCAGATAAAACTTCTAGTGCATCTCCGTGCCTTATTTCTATGAATTCATTAATTCCTGCCTCTTTGAAATTTTTTTTTGCACGTTCTATCTTTTTTTGATCAAAATCAATTGTAATGATTTTTCCATTCGTTTTAGATATTGCATCTGCAAACCACATTGTGGAATATCCTGTAGACATTCCTATCTCCAGAATATTTTTTGCCTTCATGGTTTGAAGAAAAATATTGTAAAAAATTCCAGTATCTCTTCCTATAGCTAGTACTTTTTCTGAGTTTGGTATTTCACGCGGATTTTCTTGTTCAAATTTTTCTTGTTTTTCTATTCCTTGTAATACCGAATCAATTTGAGAGTCAATCATGTATGGTCTTAATGCAAGTAATCTAAATTTGTTTTAGGTTTACGCCTAAAAGTAATAAAATGTGATGTTAAGGTCAACAATTTTTTTTAACACCAAATACAATTGGATTCGCATTATAGAATCATGGGCAATAGGTTAGAAGAACATAAGGTCGTTATCGACAAAGACTTTGAAGAATTTATCAAGTCTGCAGCATTTTTCCAAAGATGAAATTTTGAATTTAATGAAATTTCATCTTTTGCGAATTTTTTAATTTACAAATAATTTTTCTAAATCTACTTTAAGAAATTTTCACACTCTATAAGAGAATCACGAAGCTTGCCGTTGTTACGATAACCATCCAAAGGGTTAAGATCAAGTGCGATGTTATAGCATTGAATTGCCTCTTTGTATTTTTGCAAGTTCTTGAATGTGTGGCCCAAGTTTTGCCAGGACAAAATATCTTTTTTGTTTATTTGAAGTGCTCTTTTGTAAAATGTTAAAGCTGATTCAAAATTTTCTAGATTGTATTGAGCATCTCCTTTTGTTGCCCATCCATCAAAATCATTAGGATCAAGCTCAATCATTTTTTCTCCATAAGAAAACAGGTTTTCCCATTGCTGTAGTTTGGTAGCTTCCAGCGCCTTTTTTCTCCAGTATTTTCTGTCTTTTTTACCTAGCATGATTCAAATCAAATTGAAATTTGAAGAAATTCTATAAAATTTTTAACCCAAAATCAATCTGTCTGAAAGAAATGTTACTTACACTAAAATAAATAAATTATTTGCAAAGTACACTGATGAGCTTTACAGATTGCCCTCGATGTGCAAATCAAGGTTTGATGATGCCATTAAAAAAAGAAGATGATCAGTATGTGTGTTCCATGTGTAAAGCAGTTTATCACGAAGAGAGCGAAGTATCAGAATAGTTCCAAAAGAAATTTTCAGATAATAGTTTTATTCCTAATAGTGTAACAAAATAAAATTACTTTTCTTATTCTTAATAGTCACAAATATCATATTTTATTGGGCGATAGGAATTGGGCAGTTCAAATAATTTTATTTATTTTCCAAGGGACAAAAACCCAAAGAATTTTCGGAAAAGAGCTGTCGCTCCAGTTATTGCTACTTTACTACTTGTTGCAATAGCAGTTGTCGGAGGAAGTATTGCCTTTGTATTTGCCCAAAGCGTAGTCTCTGATACACAGATTAGTGGCAATATTCAGCCTGAGTACATCAAAATTTTAGGGTATGATGCAAGAGATGTAAAGCAGCTAAAAGCCCATGATGGAGAAGAAATTCTCCCTAACAATTGCTGTGGAATAATTGATGGAATCAAAAATTATGATGAAAGGGTGGCAATTTACTTGCAAAACAATTCAGTTCAAATGATTACAATTTCAGAATTGAGGTTGGCAGGAGAAGTTTATCAGTACACTTCTTCATCCAAACTTGGAAATTGGAATGGTGGTACCAGTCCCCAACCAAAAGAATATGTGATTATGGATGGCCATGATGGCAAGCCAGGTGGAGATATACTTCAGATAAGCTCCCCGCAAATTCAGCCAGGACAGATTGTAACCATTGTGATTGATTTGGATAAATCTATCCAGACTGGACGGGACCTTCAAGCAAAGATATCTACTACGAATGGAAATGTGTTTGTCTCAACTTTAATTGTGGGACAAAATAGTGGTTAACCAAAAATTTTTTACATTAGATTTATTTGTAAAAAAAGTTTTTTAGTTTGCAATTGCTGTTAGTAATTCGTTTAGCCTGACAGGTTTTTTCAAGCAACTATGAATTCCTTCTTTCTTTAAGAGATTATCAACTTGTCTAGAAGTAAATGCCACAGCAGAAAGAATTATTATTTTTTGATCTCTTAGCATTTGTTGCCTTTCTAATTTTTTTATGATATCAATTCCGCTAATTTCTGGCATTGAAATATCCAAAACAACAACATCATATTTTTCTTCTTTTATATGTCCAAGTACAATTCTAGGGTCGTTAATTATTACATTATCAAATCCTTTTTTCTTGAGATAAATTGAGAGTAGTTCTGAAACGTCTTTGTTATCGTCTACAATGAGTACTTTCATTATCTAGTCATAATCAATATTGTTTATAGGAATATGTCAGTTTAA
>JBMSGE010000018.1:0-16844 GCA_049414205.1 Nitrosopumilaceae archaeon | reverse complement strand
TTTTTTGAGCATCTGCAATCAAATTCATTATTTCTCTTGCAGTAACATGATCAAGCTCAGAAACAATTTCATCAGCTAGTAATATTGTTGGTTTTTGCATAAATGCCCTAGCTATTGCAACTCTTCGTTTTTCTCCACCGCTAAGCATGTATGCTTTTCTATCTTCTTTTCCAGATAACCCAACAAGTTTTAGAATTTTTTTTGCTTCTGTTATTTCTTCTTCTGGAAACATTTTGAAAAGAGATTGAACTTTTCCAAGTCTAGGTAATGCCCCTACCAAAATATTTTCTAAAACGGTAAGATTTTTGATAAGCCCCAAACTTTGTGGAATATATCCAATCTTGTGCATCATTATCTTGAATTTTTTATTTTTCATGTTAGGTGTCTGGTAATCTACTTTGATTATTCCCTTACTTGGAATCATCATTCCGTTCATCAACTTGAGTAAAGTGGATTTTCCTGAGCCTGATTTTCCCACAATAGCATAGTTTGTTCCCCTATCAATTGAGAGGTTTATTCCCTTCAAAGTATAGTTTTTAGAATCATACGAAGTCCAAACATCATTCATTTGGATAATTTTCCTTGTTGAAATTTCAGAAAAAGAAGATGGTTTGGTCATCTGTAATAGTTCCATTTTCAGATTAACCGCTTTTATTTGCTCTTGTTGTATTTGTCTAGAATTTTTTGATCAAGACCAGTTAACGCATCAATGAATGTTCCAAATTCGCCAATATGCATAGTCGTTGTAGTTGGAACAAGTGCTTCTGCACCATAGAGATCTTGTAGAATCTCATTGTTCTCATCATAATTGAGTTCAATTAATGCATCAACAAGTGCATTTTTGGTTGATTCAGACATGTCTGAGTTTACCATAAACACATGTGATGGAACAGGACCGATAGTTGTTACTGGACGGATTTTTGCTTGATCTTCAAGATCAAGGTATTTCTGTGCAGCAATATCTGAACCAAACGCGACATCTACATTTTCATTGATTAGTAATTCTAATGCAGCTTTGTAACCTCCGGCAAAGGTATAACTCTCAAAATTGTTGACAAGTGCCATTTCTAATGCAACAATGTCATCACCTTCAATAGTTACATGGCCATCAGTAACCAAAGTTCCCATAGGTCGTACAAATCCAGATGAACCAGTTATGCTAGTAAATGCAACTTTCTTTCCAATGGTATCCTCAATTGATTGTACTGAAGAATCATCTGCCCTAGACCAAACAGTTGCTTGGTAGTTTACTTTACCTGCAACTAATTCTGCCAAGACTGCTTCTGCACCAGTTCTTTGGTGAGTAATCCAGGCAGGTCCGGTATCCATAAAGGCAGCATCAATGTGACCAAATCGCATTCCTTCAATTATTGTTTCATAATTTGTTGGAACAACTAGTTCTACATCTACACCTAATTTCTTTTCTAGAAATTGTTCTAGTGCTTGTGCCTTTGGTGTCAACTCGTCGGCTTTCTCAACTGGGATAAATCCAATGGTGATGGTATCAACATCCACAGAAGGTTCAGAAGTTGATACATTAATCACTCCCTCTTCAATTAGAAATTCAATTCCATTAAGAAAAGTTTGATCATCAACTGTTCCTTCTGCCCACCAAGCTGCATTGTTTTTTACCCATTCAGGAACTAAGCTTTGAGCTTCAACTTGATCAAATGAAATCATTAGTACACCAACTACTGCTATTGCAGCAATTAGAGATACAGAAAATTTTCGTTTCATTTTTGACTGAAATTCTTAGGATTGCCTAAGTTATTTAAACCGGGTTTTCATTCCAAACTATCATTCCAAGTCTATGGAATGAGAATATGAAGTTATTTGGATATTTTAGGTTCTACAGGTCTTTTGTTAGGGTAAAGGTGTAAGACTGGTTCAGTATTATTTAGTGTGATTTCCACTTTACCTATTCTACTGCGATATTGCTTTATTTTCTTACCTTCATTTGAGAAAACAAATTTGTGAACCTCAACTAGTGCAAGATCTTCTAAGGACGATAATGTTTTGTATACAGTTGATAAAGATAGTTTTAGTTCATCTGCAATCTGGGTTGCGTCTTTTGATTCTTCTTTTACTGAAAACAAAACAGCTCTGGTACAAACATTGCTTAGAGATTCAATAATCTTTTGAGTTACATTAAATTCGCTTAATTGGATAATGTTAGGTTGAGCCATGATTTTCACTTGTTTGATACCAAATTAAGCACAGGTTCTGGTTTTCTTATAGAGATGTCAGCTTTGCTTATTCGGCTTTTGTATACTTTGTATTTTCGCCCCTTGTCAGATATCATCCATTTTTCAATTTCAATTAGGGTGAGTTCTTCAAGATCACCTAGTTTTTTATAAACAGAACTAAGTGGAATTTTGAGTTTTTCAGATAGTTCGGTTGCAGTTTTTCCTTGTTTAATGATGGAAAACAAAATTGCTCTTGATTCTGCATCAGCAAGGGCTTCGATGACTTTTTGGGTTATATCGTATTTTTTTAACTGTGGAAGAGTGATTCTCCTTGTCAAGTATATCCAAAACGATTTTAGAGTTATTTAAACGACATGATTTGATTCTCATTCTAGAGATTTAGAATTATTAATTAAATGACGGAACTTCTTTGTTTGGATTAAATTTTTTCCATAATAGTCCAAGGACCAAACCAATTGTAATCCAGAATGTAGTGACACCCAAAACAGACATGGCTCTAAATCCTTCTACTAAATCCATTGGTGCGGTTACTTCATCTGGATTATCAGGCATAACAACAAACATTGTGATAATTAATGCCGCGTACCCAATTAATCCAATGAATTTCTTTTTGCCTTCAAATTTCTTGGATAGTTTGTAAAACCCTACTGCAGCAAAACCCGAAATTGCAATAAATGACAAATACAAAATCCCTCTTAAAACCACAGTCTCTGCATCCCCGACGGTTGGAGGGTTTGCAGGATATTTTAAAAATGGAATAAAGTATATTGTTGCCCACATAATTCCTGCCAAAACAAGTGATTTTTTAACATCATTGTTTCCAGGTAATGAATTTCTAGATAATGCAAATACAATCCCAAATAATGCACCAATTGAGGTTCCAAGTATTACACCAGCTAAAAGCTGTCCTCCTTTTTGCCATGCTCTATATCCTTCATATTCTACCCAGAATTCTAGAGTGTCTTCTTCTTCCCCTGAAGCAAATAGATTTTGGTTTTCAATGTTTATTGCCTTATCTAAATACGGCTCAACTAAAACCAAATTTGATGAACCGTGAACCAATCCTGCAAACGCACCTGACACTAAAACAATAATTACAAAAATGGATGTTTTCATGAAATTAACTCCTAATGACAGGGAAAGCCAGCAGCGTGTCTCATGTCATGAGTAAGTTCATGGATGTATAGGTCTTCAAATGCCTGTTCTCCAAAAGCAACACTGAAGATATGTCCTTGGTCAAATCCAACTACAAATAATCCTGCTGCAAAGACTATAGCTAATGCAACAATTGCAATAATTGGAACGCCAGTTTTTGAGACATTAATTTGTCTTGATTGAGACATGGACGTAGTCTTGAATTAATGTATTTAAGTTCTTGGACAATTTATCCAATTTATATAGAAAAAATCTCCCAAAAATAACCTGCGACGACAGATTCAGATCTTACAAAACATCGTTTCAAGAAAGGGATCAAGCAAAATTTTGACATTTAGTATTCCTCATGTTTTCAAAGCATTGCAACTGCTTTATCAAGACAAATTTGTTAGTAGATCTAAATTATCTCAAGAATTGCATTTGGGGGAAGGGGCAATCAAGACACTGATCTTACATCTAAAAGATGCAAAAATGGTTGACACTGCAAGATCAGGCACATATCTAACAGAAAAGGGTACAAAATTTTGTGAAAACCTAACAAAAGTCATTCCCCGAGAATGCAAATTAGCAAAATGCAGAATTGCCTCTAAAAAGTACAATCATGCAATTATTTTAAAAAATTTTTCAGATTCAATAAAAACAGGTCTAGAACAAAGAGACTTTGCCATACTCTATGGATCATCAGGATGTATTACTCTTATTTACAAAAATGACGCTTTTGTGTTTCCTGGAGAAAGTGTGGATTGTCTAGAAGATGATCAGAATACTAAGAAAAAAATCCTAGAGGATTTATCTCCTGAAGAGAATGATGTGATAATTATTTCCTCATCAAATGATTCATTTGTATCCGAAGTCTCGGCAAAAAATTCTGCTCTTTGGACTCTAGCTACAGGTTAGTTCAAGCAAGATATTTACCTGCTGAAAATTTTTTGATGTGTGTTGGAGCGACCGTATCTTCTTGCAATCCCAGTGATTATTGGCGTATTTGCGGGAGGCATTATTGCATTTTATCCGCAAGAGCAACAAAATGAAGAAGGACTTACAAAATCAAAACTAGTTGAAGGAGGTTCTCCAATTTTAGGAGATCCGTCAGCTCCGATTACAATTTTAGAGTGGGGAGATTACCAGTGTACCTTTTGTTATCGATTTCACGATACAACTCTTAACACTATAGAAGAAGAGTATATTCAAACAGGGAAAGTAAATCTAGTTTTCAAGGACTTTCCACTAAATGGACCTGATTCAGTTTTAGCAGCAGAGGCATCTTACTGTGCAAATGATCAAGGGAAATACTGGGAGTATCATGACGAGTTATACAAGAACTGGGGAGGAGAAAAAACAGGGTGGATTACAAAATGGTCACTTAATGCATTTGCTTCAACTGCCGGTTTAGATTTGGAGCAATTCAATCAATGTTTAGATGAACACAAATACAAAGACAAAGTTGAATCTCTTTATTCATTTGGTCAAGAGATAGGTATTGATGCAACACCATCATTTTTGGTTTTCAATGGTGAGAAGATTATCAAAATACGAGGCAATCAACCACTTGAAACTTTTCTTAGAACAATCGACGGATTATAATTGAAAATAATCTAAATCAACCAAACTTAATATTCGTACAAGCTAAAGTTCTCACCAATGGGTAAGATCGACGTAGAAAAGCAAGATTCTGTCAAGATGTACAAGATTAGAAAAACACTTGATGAGTTAACTGACAAGTCAGGTCACGGAACAGAGCTAATTACAGTATACATACCAAAAGGAAAACAACTTCATGAAATTATCAATACATTAAGAGAAGAGCAAGGAACTGCAGACAACATAAAATCTGATCTGACTCGTGGACACGTAGTTGATTCACTTGGGAAAGTAATTCAAAGACTCAAACTTTACAAAAAAACTCCTGAGAGAGGATTGGTGATTTTCTGTGGTGCCCTGCCTCCAGAAGGGGGCGGACCAATGGGCAGTGAAGTCATTAAAATTTACGAATTAGATCCTCCAAAAGATTTGAAGCAGTATCTTTACAGATGCGATGATCATTTCCATGTAGATATTCTCAAAAATATGTTAAAAGACGATAACCTGATTGGGTTTATTGCAATTGATGCAAAAGACTGTGGATGGGGGCTATTGCACGGCGACAAAATTGAGGTTTTAGCACAGACGGGATCTGGTGTTGCAGGAAAACATAGACAGGGAGGACAGTCTGCAAAAAGATTCCAAAAATTAAGAGAGATGGAGTTGACTTACTACTATAACAGAATCGCAGAAACCTCAAGAGAGTATTTTATCGATATCTACCCAGTAAAAGGTCTAATTGTCTCTGGACCAGGTCCAACAAAAGAGGAATTCATCAATGGTAATTATTTGGAATATCGTTTGCAAAACATGATAATATCAACAATTGATTCATCATACGCAGGTGCTGAAGGAGTAAGAGAAGCCTTTGCGAAGTCCGCAGATATTCTTTCTAACTTTAGAATGGTTGAAGAAAAAAAACTAGTCGAAGATTTGTTCAGACAGATAAATTCACATTCAGGGTTAGGATCTTATGGATTACAAGAGATTATCGAATATTTGCAAAACAATGTTGTAGATACATTGATCATTACTGATGACACAAACTTGCACAGGGTGGAAGGTAAGTGTAAGAGGTGCCAGCACATTCAAGCAGAAATTATTGAAAGACAAGAAGTGATTCCAAAAAAAACACAGTACACTAACAACCCATGTCCAAGTTGTAATGCAATGGAAGTAGAGGTGAGTGAACGAGATATTGTAGATTACCTGGCATTGATTGCAGCAAAGACTGGAAGTAAAATCGAGGTAATTTCAGGGTCTGCAGAATATGGTAACATGTTATCTAGTCTTGGAAAAGTAGGAGCAATTTTGCGATACAATCCAGGACATTCTAAGTAATTTTTGTCCTAATTTTTTTTGCTAGTTCTAACAATTTTTCATCATCTTCAATCACTCGCTTTGTCCAAATAGTTCCTTTGTGGTTATATCTTGGAATGATGTGAATGTGGACATGAGGGATGATTTGTTTTGCAGCCCTGCCATTGTTTTGAGCAAGGCTAAATGCATCTGCTCCTGTAGCCTCAGCTATCGCATTTGCAATTTTTGGAACAATTGAGAATAACTCCCCCACAGAACTAGATTGCATTTCAGTTATTCGCTCATGATGGTCTTTTGGAATTACCAAGCTGTGTCCTGTATCAATGGGGTATTTGTCAAGAATGGAAACATGGTTTTCATCCTCATAAATCACATGTCCATCTCTTTTGCCAGACAAAATATCGCAAAAAATACAATCCATGATTTATCAAGGAATTTTGATTTTATTTATTGCTTATACCTAAAAACACCACACATCCCACACTCAGATGTGCTGAATTTCTGTGAAATACCTCAAGAGTTAGGATATGATGTATCTTTGATTTTGTACAATGTTGGAATGTATGTTGGAGTTCCAGTAGCAGTAGTTGTGGGAATTAGAAAGATAGTTTAGAATCCTCTAAGGAACACCGCTCATTTCCTCAAGAAATCCAATTCCAAATATTACTGCAATTACAACTGCTGTTGCTATTCCTAAATTGCGGAGTAATTTTAGATTCATGACTACAGTCTAGAAGTTATCACAGATATTATTTCGTTTATTTTTGATATTGCAGATTTTTTTGGGCTAATAACTAAGGATTTGTCAAGATTAATCATCGAATGGTTAATTAGGGCAATTTTTCAATTTTCACCATCCCATGGGACGAAAAGAAAGAAGAGAACGTGAGCAAAAAAGAGAAAGTTATGCCTCACAAAGATCTTCAGAAAAGCGACGAAACAACCTGATTGCAATTGGGGTATTAGGAGTAATCGCTGTAATCGTAGGATATTCTGCTTATGTATTTGCAACAATGGATCAAAGTACTGCTCCAGGCGGTCCAGAAAATGCTGGAGCCTTAGGCAGTGAGCACTCTCATGCAGGAATACTGGTCAAAGTATTTGGAGACTCGTTTGACTTTTCAGCCCCAGCATACCAAATTAAATCAGCTTGGATTCACTTTGAAGGAAATGATGGAACAACAATTCACAAACATGCAACAGGAGTAACTTTAGGATATCTGTTTGAAACTTTGGGACTTGGACTAGATGATCAATGCTTCGAATTCCAAGATGGAAGAAGCTTTTGTACGAATGAGGACTATAATTTAAGATTCTACATCAATGGAGAGCAAGTAAATGATGTCAGAGATTACGAAATAGAAGAAGATGATAAAATTCTGATATCATATGGTGCTGAAACCCCTGAGGAACTTGAATCTCAAATCTTAGAGTTAGAAGCAATGATGCTGATAAAATAATATTACAAATCTTCTTCTGCTGTAAACTCTGCCGTATTATCAAACATCATGTAATATCCACATTTTACGCATCTTAGAATAGTCATTGGCGTGGTGAGGAATTCCTTGTCTTCAAATTCTCCACTAAGTTTTACATTTTTTCCAACCATCTCAGCTTTGCTGCTTTGACAAACTGGGCAGGATAGTGCTTTTTGTTCCAACAAATTTATTGAAAAATCTTAGGGTTTAAACACTTTTTGACAAAGTGAAGTTTTGGGATTTTTATGATAATTGCAATAAAGTCTAAATTATAGCGACGTACAATTCGTATGTTATGGAAATATCCAGCAGAAACGTAGTAGATGGCACAGCTCGTGCACCTCACAGAGCAATGTACAAAGCTATGGGATTGACCGATAATGATTTAGATAAACCATTTGTTGGAGTTTGTCATACTGGAAATGAGGCAACTCCATGCAATATTCACCTCCCACAATTGGCATTAAATGCAAAAGAAGGAGTTGTAGATGGCGGTGCAACCCCAAGAGAATTTTCGACTATTGCAGTAAGTGATGGAATTGCAATGGGTCATGAAGGAATGAAATCATCTTTGGTATCAAGAGAAGTGATTGCTGACTCTATCGAACTTATGGTAAGAGCACATCAATATGATGCCCTCGTAGGAATCGCAGGGTGTGACAAGAGTCTTCCTGGAACCATGATGGCAATGGCCAGATTGAACTTGCCCTCAGTATTTGTCTACGGTGGAACAATTATGCCGGGAATGTTGGATGGAAAAGAGCTAACAGTAGTGGATGTTTATGAGGCAGTTGGAGCATATGATGCAGGAAATCTTTCACTTGAGGCTCTGAAAAATATTGAAAACACAGCATGTCCCAACGCAGGATCCTGCGGAGGAATGTTTACTGCAAATACAATGGCATCAATTTCTGAAGCAATAGGCCTTGCTTTACCGGGTAGTGCAAGCCCTCCAGCTGAAGATGAAAGAAGACAAAAAATGGTTTATGACACTGGAAAGGCATGTGTTAGTTTACTTGAACAAAATATCAAGCCAAGTCAGATTTTAACTTTTGAAGCATTTGAAAATGCAATTACAATGCTAAACGCAGTTGGTGGTTCAACAAATGGAATCTTACATCTCCTAGCATTAGCAAACGAAGTTGGAATAAAATTAACTTATGATGATTTTGAAAGAGTAAGAAAAAAGACACCACATTTGGCAGACATGAAGCCTGGAGGTAGTTACGTAATGAATTCACTTGATAAAATTGGAGGAATTCCATTTGTGCTAAAAAAATTATTAGATAAAGGACTGATTCATGAAAACTGTATTACAGTAACTGGAAAGACAATAAAAGAAAACCTCACATCAATGAGTATTCCAGAACCAGAACAACAAATTGTAAAGTCAGTTGAGAATCCAATTCACAGTGTTGGAACTGCAGTAGTAGTAAAAGGTAGTCTTGCACCAGATGGTGCCGTTATCAAAACTGCAGGAGTTGAAATGACAAAATTCACAGGTAAAGCCAGAGTCTTTGATAGAGAAGAATACGCCTTTGATGCAGTATCAAAAGGCGAAATCGATGAAGGAAATGTAGTTGTAATAAGATATGAAGGACCAAAAGGAGGCCCAGGAATGAGAGAGATGCTTGCCACTACTGCAGCACTTGTAGGTCAAGGATTAGGAAAAAAAGTTGCAATGGTAACTGACGGTAGATTCTCAGGCGGAACAAGAGGATTCATGGTAGGTCACGTTGCACCAGAAGCCTATGTTGGAGGACCTATTGCCCTAGTAAAAGATGATGATGAAATAACAATAGATACAGAAACTAACATTATTGATCTTCATGTTTCTCCTGAAGAATTAGAAAGTAGAAGAAAACAGTGGAGTCCACCTAAACCAAATTACACAAGTGGGGCTCTTGCAAAATTTGCATCACTTGTTGGATCTGCTGCTCAGGGCGCAATTACAAGCCCAAAACTATAACTTAATTTCCTTTGATAAAAGATCCCAGGATATTTGCTCTTGCTCCAAAGTATAGACATTCAATAGATGTTTCCAGGCCTTTGCCATGTCTTTTTTGAATAAATTAAACCCCTTTGTTTCAGAGAGAGTTACTTTCTTGTCAGGGTTGTACTGTACCTCATTTAGTGAAATACAGTGAACAGTGTGACTTCTTACCAAAAATAATCTAGACATATCTCTTGCAAACTCTGGTGAAAATAGTTTCCAATCCAAGAAAGTTCTAATTTTTCGATTAACAGGAATTAAGTGAAGCAAGTACATCAATTCTACGCTATTTTGATTATGGGTGTACCCAACAATTCTTAGACGCATAATCTCATCGAAGATAAACGCCATCTTTGAGAATGCAGACAAAACACTGTCCCGATTTTTTTCGATTGTGAGTTTGGAATCAAACCCATCTTTTACAATACCGTCATTAATGAACAAGTGATTTTTTGAAACCATGTAAAGTCGAATATGTTTTGGAATTTTTTTTTGCTTCTGCACAAGTTTGATAAATTGTGATACATTCATGACGCATCAAAGAAATTATTCCAAATTAAGGATTTGGACGATTATCAGAGGTAAATTCGGTGAACAATTTGTCCACAAGCTTTATAGATCAGCGATCTTCAACAAGTATAGAGATAGCAAGAAAAAATAAAATAATTTATGATAAAATTTGTTATCTACTACAGGTTTTAAAAAAAAGTGTCTAGTTATTTGCTTAGTTTAGAAAATCCTACAAACAACAGTTTTCTAATTCTAAAAGAATCCAAATGCAATAATGATCAATATTGCGCTAAATGGTAATGCAAATGCAAATCCAACTTTGTTATTTCTCATATGCTTGGTTTTTGCCCTATCATATAAACAAGATGAATAAGTTGTTCTTTTATGAGGATAATATTTTCTAAAGAAGATGTAATACATTGTAAACGTCTTCTTTTAATACTAATAATTTATGTGGTTCATATGGTCACATCATATGACGGAATAAAAATCCGAAGAGTAATTAACAAAGGAACCAAGATTATTGAAGAAGAATACAAACAACCAAACTGGGTAGGAGAACAGTTGTACGATCATGAAACAAAAAAAATTTCCCTAGCAGGAGATATCATGACATCAATTGCAAAAGGTACAAACAAGGCTCGTCTACACACCGTAAATCGAACTAGGCCAACCACTCCCAAAGGAATAATGATTTCCATCAATAAAGGAACGTCTCGAGTACGTCTTTAGCGGTAATGACATTTTATTTTTTTATTAATTCCAGTGAAGTTCTAGATAAGATAATAGAAAAAGAAGATTATTTCTTTTTGATCACCGCATATATCGGATAGGAGTGCCCCAAATCAATTGAAAACTGATGATTGCTTTGTTTTATTATCAATATTGAGAATCAAAAGTTACAAAACACAAAGAAGTTTAATAAATAATTTAGCATAAGAGTAGTCATAATGGCAGACAATTCCACAATTATTTCATTTAGAATAGACAAAAAACAAAAACAATCATTGGAAGAAGAATGTGAACTAAAAAAGGTCTCTGTCAATCATATGCTTAATCAACTCATAGACAATCACCTGAAATGGGATAAATTTGCAGCAGAGATGGGCTTAATTTTTGTGACCAAAGCCATTTTTAGAGAAATTTTAACCAAAATGTCCGAACGTGAAATTAAAATTCTTGCCACCACAATTTGTCGGAGTGCCCTAAAAAATGCAACAATATACATGAAAGGAGAATTTAATCATCAAAATTTCGTCGAAATTCTAGATATGTGGTTGAAACACTCCCATATTCCCTTTAGGAGGATTCCAACAAATTCCCATGAAAAATATATTCTTCAACATGATTTGGGCAAAAAATATTCTTATTACATCCATACAGCAGTAGTTACTCTTTTGAAAGAAATTGATTGCATGGCACGAAATTCAAGCATTGATGAGAACACTCTAACCTTTGAAATCTGCAAGCCTGAGGAACACTAAACGAAGTTAATGTTGGAATTTTTTGTATTACAATGTAAACGGAGTTTTTATTAGAACATGATATTCATAACCTAACATGTCAAAAGGAAAAGAAATCCAAAATCACCTAGATCAAATCTACACTGACATGTTATCCAATTGGATCCACAGTCATTCTAAATTAAAACCAGCATGATTGAATCTTACGAAAATTAAATTTTAAAAAGAGAATCAAAATGAGTTCAAGAATAAAGAATAGTAATTTTAAAAAAAATAATGGCAAAGTACAATGGCCATTTTCTTCACATGTGGAGTCCAAACAATATTCTCCAATAATTAAACCTCTTGTAAAATTAGTTGGAATGAGGGGGACCAACTTTTTTATGAAAAAAGAGAGCCCCAAACTTGACATTCAATCTAATAGAAGAAAAACCAGATTGACTATTAATCGAGGTACTCAAAAAATCATGCTTGATAGCTTATCCATACAGCAAATACCAGAAGATAGAAGACATTTGTCATCGGTAAACCATGTGTGTGATTCATGTGGTGTAAATATCAATTCTGAGATTTCCAGAGTCCTCATATTGAGCAATATTGATGGCGGACCACATCTTGTTTTACTTCATTTCTTTGCACCTTGTTGGAACTTGGAAAATTTATTAAAAAAATATCCAAATTTTACTATTGAAAAAATGAGTTTTAGTTTTCCTGAAAATATGTCAATGAGTAAAGGATCAATAAGAAAAATGCAAACTGAGTTTGATTTTTGGGTTTAATAAAAAAAGTCCATCTTTTGAGAAGACAATCAAGTATCATCCATGCCTAAAACATCATAATATGCTCGAGGAATCATTCCTTGGCCCTTAAAAAATACATTATTTACTGCTGCATCCAAAACATAGGTTTTTGCCCAATCATCTTGGTTTCTAATTGAGCGTCCAAACCCTTGAAGTATTTTGGTCAAAGTTTGCGAGGTATACCAAAGAGGGAATTTCTCCATTTTTGCCTTTACTCGTTTTTCAGTGTAGTTCGGATATGGAACTTTGGCAATGATTTGGAATCTAGACAAATCATCTTTCAAGTCAACTCCTTCCCATAGAGAAGAGGATAGCAAAACGCCAGTAGGGTCTTGAGAGTGTTCTGTTATTACTTCGTCCTGAGTTTTTCCATCCTTGTTTGTGCTATGGCAAATTCTAATCCTTTTTTGGTTGTTTGGAGAAAGGTACCTCATAATTTTATTGCACCTAGGAATAGATGATGTCAAAATCAATCCGCGTTCATCAGAATGCTCATTTAGAATTCTGTCAATACAGCGAATCACTTCGAGTTCATCTTCATCGGTGCTTCCATAGCTTAGTCTTTTTATGTTGAGAAGATCGATTGTCCTGTGTTCTATTGGAAATGGAGATTTTGGAGTGTCAATAAAGGCCACATCCTCTTTCTCAAATCCCATATTCTCACAAAAGCTTTTGTGATCAATTGTGGCCGACATGAATATTTGAAATTCAGTAGTGAAAAAAGAGTTTGAGAATTTAGAAACATCAATTGGTTTTAATGAGATGTTTCTGAAATTTCCATTAAAGTCTTTGATTGGCGCATTTACTATGAAATTATCTTTGTCTGCCAAAATGTCAATTTTAGCTTGAGCTGCCCTATCGTACCGTCTTTCTAATCGTGTCATTAGTTGGTAATCAGGGTCTTTTTGATATGCGCTGCTTTCTTTGATATCTTTGATTTTTTTTGCATACGAATATGCAATATCATCAGTTAGTTGCAACATCGAATCCAAGTCTGAAAAATCATATCTGTCGGTGCTCAAAGCACACTCCTCTATCTGCCCATTAAAGATGTCAAACCCCACAAACTGTATGATTTGGTCTTCTATCTTGTGGGCCTCATCAAAAATCGAAATTTTACGCTCAAGATAGTCTTCAAACAGTTTTTGGTTAAATTTCATTATTTGAAAATATGCATGATAATTCCACAGAGAGTGTTTTGCCACAAGTGCCTCGTATTTTTGCAGGTAATAATGGCAGGAATTTGGGTCTTGCTTGTTTTCTTCAACTTGTTTTATGGTGGGCTTCCATTTGCAGATTTCAATTATTTCTTTTCCATTTTTGCTGACCTTTTCCTGACATTGACCCTTATCACAGGTCAAACCCCACCTCATTGCCCTTCTGGTATTTGACATCTTTTCAGAATTCATCAATTTCAGACATGGGAAATTTTGTTTTCCCTTTACTGGTTTTAGAAATGAAATGTCTTTGATGTATTGGTCCTGGAGGTGCTTTGATGCAGTTACTGTAAATGAACTATCAAAATAGCTTGAAACAGTAGCTCCTATTAGCGATTTTCCAACGCCAGTTGGCGCACACAAAATTATTTTTTTATAACCAGACTTTAATTTCTCTTCAATTTCTCCCAAGATCTCCTTTTGAATAGATCTTGGAGAGTATGATTTTGGAAAATGTTCTAAAAGAGACAGGATTAACTCTCGATTTTATTGATATTAAAACCATGGACTTTGAATTTTAGATCACTACGTTTCATGAAATTTTTTTAATCCTTGTCCGATTAATGAAAAGATACTTTTTGCCATAGATGCAGCATCTGGATTTTCAACATCAGTGTAAAGTAGAAGATCGGATTTTTCATCATCTCGTTTTTTTACATTATAGGTAAATTTCATTCCCCTCATTTGGATAGGACCATCTTCTAATTTGACAGTCATTGACCGACGTGCATCATCTAAGGATTGAAGGATTTCGCATATTTCAAAATCTTGATTTCCTAAATTTACACTACAGATTCTTTTGGCCCCAGGACCATTCCCCTCCACTTTAGACTGAGTTACAATTGAAAAATATTTTTCTACACCATCAAAAGAACTCAGCGTATTCCATACTTTTTCCTCTGAATCATTGATAGGAGTTGAATGAGAGATTTGCATGAATTTCATGCAAATTTCGCGTATTTTAGATTCTGTTCAAAAAGAATGTGAACAATATCCAAATAGGAAGATAATACCTGCCTTTGTTATTACCTAGTGCATTGCCGTGCAGCGCAAACCTACTTGATTAATATAAAAATTGAAAATATTCAAGCATGACTAATACATGGATGGTTTATGTTGGAATCGCAGTCGGCGTAGCTGCTATGGCAGGAGCAGTAGTATATGGAACAGCTAACCAACAAAACTATGTCGCAGATGATGCACAACTTGCACCAGCTGCTGAACAAGGATCCTTTTCATCAGCCTCGGGATTAGGTGCAGATTTGAACAAAGAACAATGGCACGAAGATCCCTTTGGTGATATAGCTGCAGAAGTTAGAGCAAATGCCGGTAAATAGCCAGGTAAAACTCTATTTCTATTTATTTTTATAATTAATTTTTGATTGTATGCACAGAATTAGGCAAAATAATTAATCTATGAAGTATCTAATACAGTTGTGCACCAATGTTACTATTGTGAACAAATGTTTGACACAAAAGAAGACCTGTATGAACACGTTGAGGTTCACTCAGATATTGAAAGGAATCGAGAGATAACAGAAAGACGCAAAAAAGAAAAAAAACCATAATCAAAATTTTCCTAATTTGAGATTTTTACTAACTAAAAAAATTAGAGTAAATGAATGAAAAGTTCACATTCCTAGGAGAATATAGAGATTTTTCATTTTTTAATTATGGATTGGGTTGAAACCCTTTTGAAAAAATCATGTGAAAAAACACTCACAAAAGGAGAGGTTCTCCACAGTCTGTTTCATATGATTGAGGTAAATGAAAACACGCTAAACCAAATTCAATCAGATAAAAGAGATTTTGGGCCAGAATTAGAAGAACTAAGACAGACTGAGATTAACGACATTGATTTTCACATAAAATACTATAGAGGATTAGTCAATTTCATCAATGGCATTGGCGACTCAAAAAAATCACCATAAGACCAATGCTCAATGTTAGGCCGTAGAATTTCTTAATTTTTGGAATTTTTCATCATATTCTTTTTGCTTTTCTATATTTTGGCCATATTCAGTTTCTTTATCGTATTGCCGTCGATTTTCTAAAAGAATCTCATTCCATTTTTCTAGTTCCTTTGCAATCATTAATCCAGAGTCTTCTCGTGCAAATTGTTTACGCTGCTCTTCATTTTGTCCCCGTGTTGGAAATCTTTTTTCTCTGAATTCGTTTTCGATGTTTTGTACTATTGCAGGTCTGAGGGATTCAGCCAAATCAAAATGGCCCTGTTCGTGGTTTAACAGATTGTTCGATGAAAGTTGTTGTCTTACCCAAGACAAATGTCTCAAAAATAGTGTTGAGATGTGTACTTTATCAATTTGATAAAAAATTTTTCCGTCAATCATTTCAGATTTAACAGTCCATGTGTGATGGTATTTGATATTACTTGAAGAGTCTTCATAAGCAGAATGGCTAGGATCTGCAAGAAAATCAGACCATTTTAGATAATAGTTTTTAGACCAGGTAATGATGTCGCTGTCTTCCACAACAAACTAGTGAAATATACTAAATAATTATGATTGCTTGCCATCACGGCCGCTGAATTTTCCAAATGAGAGAGTAGAGTCAAAACCTAACCAAAATGAATCAGTTTCCTGAATAGATTCATGAAATGTCTGATGTTCCATTAGTTTCTCATCTCCCCAAGTACCATCATACAAAAAGGTGCATTTCTTCACATTTCCTTTAATTTTGATTCCTTTGCATGTAATTATCAAGGATGTATTATCTACCAATATCTTTGAAAAATACTTTGTTTAGAATAGTTGTTTGACGGCATGAAAATTCTAGGGCATGGTCTGTTAAGGCAAACGTAGGAACGCCGTCAAACGTGATGACTCACATATACTGCTCTGGATAAATTAAAAGAAATTGTTTGTTTATTTTGAACAGATTTCAAAACTAGCCTCAAAAAAAATCATCCAGGCACAAAAGATCAATTTTTTGATCCATTTTGATTAATAAAAAAAACATTGTTTATTTTATGAATTTTTGAGAGTATCAAATATTAGAAAAAATTGGAAGCAAGACTGTTTGCTGGTTTGATGTCTTCGACGTATCCCCCAAAGGGACTGAAGCAAAAGAAGCATCAAACTTGCTTGCTTTCCTAAAATT